>PLJR01000104.1 GCA_003140295.1 Acidobacteriota bacterium | reverse complement strand
ACCTGGCTGGTGCGCATCGCCGTGAATGAGGCGCTCATGCGGCTGCGCAAGCGGCGGCCCAACATCACCTCGCTTGACGAGCCGGTGGCCACCGAAGAAGACTTAATCCCGCGCGAAATTGAAGACTGGGGTCCCACGCCCGAGCAGCGGTACGAGCGCAGTGAATTGAACTCGATACTGACTGCCGCCATTGGCGAGCTGGAGCCCATTTTTCGCACGGTCTTTCTGCTGCGCGACGTAGAGGGGCTCTCTACCGAGGAGACCGCAGAGATGCTGGGCGTCTCCGTTCCGGCCGTAAAATCGCGGCTGCTTCGTTCGCGCCTGAAGCTGCGAGAGAAGCTGCACCCCATTTTCCGACAGAGCGCCCACGCATGAACTGTCGCGGACTCATCGTCGAACTTTCCAGCTATCTGGACGGAGAGCTTGACGCCCAAGGCATACGCGAGATGGAAATCCATCTCGCACGCTGCAAAAATTGCCGAATTATCGTCGATACCACCCGCAAAACGATAGAAATTTATTGCCAAACCGAGCCCGTCCCGCTTCCGGCAGACTTTGCGGCACGATTGCACGAGGCGCTTGCCAGGCGCCTGGGGCGCAAGCCAAGTCATTAGCCTTCTCTGATCGTCATCGGAACCACCACCGCATCGCCTTCTTCATCGCCGCAATTCACCAAATGCAATTTTGCGTCCCACGCCTTCTTTCTCGGCCCGCTGCAGAACGCGCGCGGCTACGGCGATATCCCAGGTCGCGATCCCGTTCGATTTGAACAGCGTGATCTCTTGCGCGCTCCCACGTCCCCGCAGTTTGCCGGAAACGATCTGCGCAAGCTCGCATACGCGTTGCCACCGAGAAGCGTCGTCGCCAAAGGCATGAATCAGATCGCTTGATTCAAGGCGCGCCTGGTCGATCGAGTCAACCGCCAGGATGTCCGCGCGCGCCACAGCTTCGCCGTCCAATTCCTGTTTCTCAGGCATGTTCGCGCCCATAGCAACTACGTGCATCCCGGGAGCAAGCCACGAGCCAAAAAGCACTGGCTTGGTGGAGTTTGTCGCCGTGACCACCACAGCAGCATCGCNNACCTGCACGCCCAGGCGCTCGCTCATGTCGCGGCAGAAATCGGCGCGCCGTACAGGGTCGCGGCCGAATGCGCGAACAACCTCGAATCGTCGCACCTGCGCAATCGCCTCCAGTTGCGTACGCGCTTGCAGCCCCGTGCCAAGTATTCCGGCCACCCGCGAGTCTTCGCGCGACATGAATTTCGTCGCTACGCCTGACGCCGCTCCGGTGCGCATCTGCCCGAGAAAATCCGCTTCCATCAACGCCGCGAGTTCGCCCGTGTCCGCTCGATAGAGCACCACCAGAAATCTTGCTCCTCCCCGCGCGGCCGTATAGAGTTTCGCGCCCATCCAACCGTCCTGCCGGTCGGCCGCCGCCATGTAGTTCAGGTAGACGCGCTCCGGCATCTCGAAACGCCGGCGCGGATGACACCAAGCGTCACCCGAGGCCTGCAGCCGGAACGATTCTTCCACCGCCTCGAGTGCGGTGGGCATATCGAGCAGCACGCGAACATCTTCTTCGGTGAGCAGGAGCGTCATGGCCGCCTCATGAGGGATCGAGATGAATGCGAAAACGCAGAACCCGTGGCACTGACGGATCAAGTATAAACAATTCGCCACGCGGACTGAGGGCCATCGAGGCTGGCATACCGGGCGGAATCTCCCGCGAAACCCCTGCGCGTGAGGCGGCGGACCCCGCTGCCGCTGATTCGGACGGCACGACGGAAAGTCGTCCACCCAGATCATCGGAGAGCCGCAGTTCGCCGTTCAAAGTCCAAACTTGCAGCCGGGGGATGGCCGATCGCAGTGCGAAAAGATACTTCGGTGAAATCGACAGCGCCAGCAGCGGCGCCGAATCGGCAGCCGTCTGTCGCCATGACGGCGACGGTTCTCCTGCGCCAGTCAATTTCACAATGCGGCCTGTCCGCGCGTCTCCCACGTACACAAATCCGTCTACGCCAGCCACGGCGATTACCGGCCTCGCTTGCTCGCCAGGCACGGCCATCGCAGTAGCAACATTCCACGTTTTTTCCAGGCGCCCGCGCGAGCTCAGGACATCGATCTTTCCGCCTGCCGGGTCGGGCACGAACAGCCGCCCATCAGCGCCCACACTGAATCCATAGGGGCCCTCGAAATTCCGCTGCAGCGCGACGTGAAAAACGCGCAGCAAATCGCCCTCCGGAAAGAACACGCTGATTTCACCAGCGCGCGCGTTCGCGACATAAATGCCGCCACCGCTATCCACGGCAACGGCCGAAGCCTCGCGTGCAGCGGTATCTTCAAACGTAAGCAGGTTCGTACCGCCCGCCTCGAATTTTTGTACGAACCCCGTGCTTCGGTCGGCGACGTATATCCGGCCCGCCGCATCGGCCGCCAAGCCCACAGGCTGTTCGAGCTGCCCCGGCTGGTCGCCGCGAACACCCCATGCTCCGGCAAATTCGATCGCCGGCAATTGCGGCGGCATGGCGGCTGCGGCGGCGGTTTCGGTTTGCGGGCGGTTCCGCGAACAGCCGCACGCGATGACTGCCAGCAAAGCTAAAGTTGCGGCTTGGCGTAAACAAAAGCGGAAGTGTGTGCCGGTGTGAAGCAAGGTTACGGTGTCATGTGAAAGCAATGACGAAATCAGTGGCTGGAGACAGATCGCTTCGGAACGCTGCCCGGCAAGCCGCCACCACGCGCCGCACCGCGTTTACCATTCGGAGCAGTCGCCGCTGGCACCCTGTCAGACGACGATCGCCGCTTGCGCTGCGAGTCCCTGGCTTCGACAACCCGCCGGATCATCGTCTGCCTCATGCGGTAAACTCGCTGGGCTGCGGAGTCTCCCCCCGAAAAACTAAACTCAGGGCCTGATGTCGTCTGCCGAACGACAATGGGGAGCTTGCCGCAAAGATTATTTTCGACATACGCGGTTTCATACCGTTGCCGTCCCATGCCCCAGGTATAGGCTCGGAGCAGCGTGAAATCGCACGGCTGTCCTTCGCCGCCCCGCGCCCCCGCCACCAGGTATTGTGGCTTTGCGCCGCCTGAGTCAGCAACGGTATTGAGAACGACCCACGCCACCACGTGCATACCGGCTGCGTTCGAATAGTCTGGAATCGGCTCCGGCGGCTCCAACTCGATAAATCGCGCGAGAACCCAACCCGCGACCGGCAAGGAAGCGGACGAGTCGGCAATTTCAGCGGCACCGGCCGAAACCGGCGAGGAACTCACCGGCCACGTCTCCGGCGCAATCGCTGGCGACCGTTGATAAGAAGCCTCATTGGAAGCCTCCTGCGAAGAAGCACTGGGCGGCAGAATGGGAGAGCCGGTCGATGGCGCGGATACGATCGTCTTTTCGGGCGTCACGCGGGAAACCAGCAGCCAATCTTCTCGGTTTTCGTTCTTCTCTTCCTCACCCACGAGGCCGCGCGCTTTCGTCTTATCCTCATCCGGGCTTATCGCCTCCTCTTTGGGTGGCGACTCTTCCGCCTGAGCGTTCTTGGCGGATGCGGGAACCGGAACCGATTTGCGCTCATACACGGCCACCGGCACGCCTCGGCCAAACTGGAAAATTCGCGGCGAATCCCGGCCCGGCTCGAGCCGCACGTTGCTCAACGTCCGCGTGCGCCCGCTGGCCTGGACGGGCTTGTCGTGTAAACTGGCGAGCAGACTCGCTGATTTCCGCCACAGATCGGGATCCATCAGCAGCCGGTTATCGATCCAGCCTTGAATACCGTCGTTCGTCCGAATCTGCGATTGGTCCGCCGTCCGTCGCACAACAGCCACTCGTTCGCCGTAATGCAGCGTCGCAACCGTCTGCCGCACCTGTGCCGTGGTGCTCCAGATGGTTGCGCTGCGGTCTCCGACGTAGGCGTCCGGATATTGCGGCGGCCGCCGGCGCATCAACCACGCCGTTATGATTCCCGTGAGCAAAATCCCTGCCAGAATCCAGCGGCTACGGGCAGCCGACGATAAGGACATCAGAGATATCCTGCAAATTTCATCGCCATAGTGGGATGGTGGAGGCCCGAAATCCTAATGTCCCCGTCCAAGCCGCCACCGATTCTACACGATTCGTTCGTGGCCCTTGATTCGTGGCCCGGTGAGATTGTGCGAAGGCATTAACAGCCCTCATCGAAGCTCCACATCCATCCGCAAACCGATCCCGCCTTCTGCTAGAATCCGGCCCGAACAGGCGAGCGATTCGGGCAAATCTTGGAGGAAACGTGCGGAGCCTCGAAAAATTGAAACCGCTGGCATTGCTATGGCTGCGCCTGGTGTTGGGAATCATATTTTTTTTCTACGGCCACGAAAAGCTGTTCTCCGCAACGGCGGCTTCACTCAAGGAATTTCCTCGCTTGGGTTTCCCTGCGTATTTCGTCTACCTCGCGGGCACCCTCGAGTTGTTTGGCGCCATACTCCTGGTCTTAGGATTATTCACGCGCGTAACAGCATTGCTTCTGGGCATCGAAATGGCGATCGTGCTGGCGCGCGTCTCGATCCCGCGCGCGGGAATCTACGCAGTCCGCGCCTACCAGCTTCCTCTGGCACTATGTGGAGCTTCATTTGCACTGGCGGCGGTGGGAGCCGGCTTGCTTTCGCTCGATGCTTTTACGTTCGAGCGCGCCGGCACACCGCGGCACCCGAAATCGCGGCGCTAAAATGCGCAAAGTTCCTCGACAGCGGCGATGATGTCTTCGGTTTGCGGCAGGATTTCGTCTTCGAGCTTGGGCTGATAAGCGCAGAACGTATCCATCGCGGCGACCCGCCGCACCGGCGCGTCCAAATCGTGGAAAAGTTCCTCTGAGATTCGCGCGGCGATTTCGGCCCCGTAGCCCCAGGAGCGCATGTCCTCATAAGCGACAATCGCGCGGCTGGTCTTGGTCACGCTGCGTGCGATCGCATCCCAGTCATAGGGCGAAAGCGTTCTCAAATCAATAATTTCAAGCGAGATGCCGGCGCGTTCCAAGGCCGCCGCGGCCAATTCGGCCCGGTGTACCAGCGCGCCGTAAGTGATGAGGCTGGCATCGCTGCCCTCGCGAACGACGCGAGCTTTGCCGAACGGAATGGTGAAGTCCTTGCCCGGATATGGCGAGCGATTATAGGGTTGCCGGTAAAGGTGTTTGTGTTCGAGGAAGAGCACCGGATCGTCGCAGCGAATCGCGGTGCGCAGCAATCCGCAAAGATCGAGCGCCGTGGAGGGCATCACCACACGCAATCCAGGAGAATGCGTGAACAGTACTTCGCCGGATTGGCTATGATAAATTCCACCACCAGTAAGGTAGCCCCCAATCGCGGTGCGAATCACCATGGGCGCGGAAAATGCCCCCGCCGAACGCCAGCGCGTCAAAATTAGCTCATCGCGCATTTGCATCATGGCCGGCCAGATGTAATCGAAAAACTGTATCTCCGGCACCGGCTTCAGTCCCCGCAGCGCCATGCCAATGGCGCGGCCCACGATATTGGCCTCCGCCAGGGGCGAATTAAACACGCGCAGGGATCCGAACCGGCGCTGCAGCCCTGCCGTAGCCTTGAAAACGCCGCCTTTCCCTTTCACCAGCGGAAGATTTTCTTCGCGGCTGCAGTCCGCGACATCCTCTCCAAAAACCACAATCCGCGCATCGCTCTCCATTTCGTCGCTTAGCGTCGCCGAAATGATGTCCACCATGGTCTTCGGCTCGCCCACAAACTGGGGCTCTTTCTCGAATTCGTCGGACGCCGGGTCGACATCAGGCGAGTAAACCCAGCAGCGGATGGATTCCTTTGCCGGCAACTCCGCCTCGAGCGCCCGGTCGGTCGCCGCAATAATCTCGCGGTCCACATCCGCCTCGAGCTCCTCGATTTCCTTCTCGTCCAATACGCCTTCTCGCACCAAAAACAAACTGAATCGCGGCAGCGGGTCGCGCTGGGACTCCGCCACGCGTTCCGCTTCGCATTTGTACAATCTGTCGTCGTCGGAAAGTGAGTGAGAATAAGGCCGGGTGACGTGCGCGTGCACCAGCGCCGGCCCCTTACGTTCCCGGCAATAGCTCGCAGCGCGCTGTAAAACATCATAACTTTCGAGCGGATCGGTTCCGTCGCATTCCGCAATCAGCAGCGCCGGAAAATTCGCCAACAGCTTCGAAATACTACCTCCCGCGGTCTGTACCTCCACGGGCACCGAGATGGCCCACTCATTGTCCTCGATGAGAAACAGCACCGGAAGCCTCTTGAGGCTCGCCGTATTAATCGCCTCGAAAAATTCGCCCTCACTGGTCATGCCCTCGCCGCCGGAGACGAACACAATCTCATCCGCACAGTGGCAAACGTGCTCTCCGAGCGGCGCGGGCCGCGCCTGCTCCAGGGCCTGCGGAACCGCTTGGTAATACAAAGATGCTTCAGCGGCACCGGCCGCCTGTAGCCACTGCATCCCCGCCGTCGAGGAACGCGCCACGATGTTCAGACGAGCCTGCCCCCAGTGCGACGGCATCTGCCGTCCCCCCGAAGCGGGATCGTCCTTCGCACCCACCGCCTGCAGCAACATTTCGTAGGGAGTTACGCCGAGGCTCAAGCAGAGTGCGCGGTCGCGATAATATGGAAAAAACCAGTCGTGTCCCGGCTTCAGCACTTCCCCGGCCGCCACCAAGACGCCCTCATGTCCCGCGCCGCTGATCTGAAAGTAGATTTTATGCTGCCGCTTAAGCTGGACTTCGCGGTCGTCCAGGCGCCGGGACATGAACATCGTCCGGTACATGCGGATCAGGCGTTCGCGGGTCAGGCCGTGATAACGGCTAGCGTCGAAGTTTGGGGGCTTGGCGGGCGCCTGCAGGGGCATCGAGCCTCGCTTCAGAAAGGCTGGGGCGAAACCACAATACCCTTCCATTATAGCGGAATGCCACCATAGCGGAACGGCTGAGCCGTGAAAAAAAACAGGCTTAGCTGAGGTCAGCGTCCTCGCTGCCAAGCAACTTAGCCGTACCGAGCACTCCGAACGGCAGCGGCGTTACAGTCCAGGCCGCCCGCCATCGTGCGAGGTCAGCAGCGCGTCGCCCGAAAGTGCCCAAGCGCTGGCGTCAGTGGACGAGGCGTCGATGGCGCGAACCGCGCCGAGGCTGCTATCTCCAGCAGGGGCTTGAATCCAACTCGTTCCCCGATCGCGCGAGACCAGAATGCCGTTCTCGGTCGCCGCGTACCAGGCATCTTGCCCAAACGCCATATCGTAAACAACCGCCGTCACCGCCGATTTGCTCCACACCGTTACACTGGCCGTTCGAGACCTCGCCTCTTGGCGGGCCTTGGCGCGCCCCGCCATTTTCGCTCTCGGGAAGTTTACCGCAGGCAGGGTTACCTCTATTGCCGCCNNCGTCAGGGTTACCTCTATTGCCGCCGTGGTTTCGATCATCTGTAACGCGGGAACCCATGCCCTCGTGCTTTCATCGACCCGAAACAGCCCACCAGTTGCGGGCGCGCTCCACGAACCGTTCGGCCCGGGAAACAGCGTGCGCAACTCCACCGGCTGGGCAGCGATCCGAGTCCCGACACCAGTCGCGATCTTGATGTCGCACGCCTCCGATGGCGATGACACGCCGCCCGGGGCCCCTTCCGATACTTCAGTCCGAGGAGCTTGCGCTCCGGCCGATCCGCAAGCCGCGAGCAAAACCGCGCCAACGCCCAGCAAATACCGCCGCCTACACCTATCCCAACCCTCGCGCATGGTCATTCGCCTCATGCAAGCGCCGCTGAGAAGCCCTAGGCAAGCTTGCTAGAACAGGCTAGACCCCCGCGCCACAAATCTCGCCTGTACGACAGAATGGGTTTTGACCAGTCTTATCGAAATGCAAACGGCTTGCGCGGGCTGAAATGCTGAGGACTAAGGAGTTCCACTCGAGCCGCTGAAGCCATGAGCTCGGCCCGCTCCGCCCTGGAAGCGTTCCATTACCGCTGCGAATTCCGGATCGCCATGCTCGACCGTCTTAGGCTGGGCGTTTTTGAATGGTTCTTCGGTCGGAATTCGCGCCAGCCAGCGCCGATGCGACAGCTTCTCGTGATCGGAGAATTCGAGGCGCACGATCAACGTGATACGTTCGTCAATTTGCTCCTCTGGCTGTTCCGGCGGCTGATCGGTTTCTTCCCCTCCGGTCTTCTTGCGGGCTTTGCCGGCCATTTTTTTGGCGGCCTCGCCGGCAGGTTTTTGGGCCGCATCACCGCGTGCTTTGCGGATTTCTGGCTCCGCATCCGAGGCCGTGCCGTCCCCAGTCTGTTCGACGGCATCCCGAACCTTCTCGCGTTCAAATTTCGTCATCACTTTCTTATCGAGACGGAAGGCCTGCTTCCAGCGGTCGATAGTGCGCCGCGCCTGCTCCGCAGCCTCCTCATTCGAGCCAAAATCGAAAACCAAATAAGATTGCGCCATATGATTGATATATCGGCTGCGCATATCGGTGTCAAGTCTCCGCCCGCTTTTGCAGCACAGCAGTCTGGCACTATTCTTCCAGGCGCGGAGGTACTGGCGGGCACGGAGTTGACTCCGGTGGAGCGTTGGGCAAGAATGGCCGAGACCCCTTCTCTATGACGAAAAGGCTCATTTCGCTGCTGGCCGTGTCCGCTTTGTTGGCGACTCTTGCCGCTGGCCCAGCCGCGAGTCTGGCTGCGAAAATGCCTGACTGCTGCAATGGGCCGATATGTCCGATGCACCATAAAGCGGGCGGGTGCGACACGGACACGAACCAGGTGGCTCCTATACTTCAGTCCTGCCCGACCCATGAGCTTCAGTACACCGCATCACTCGCGTTCGTCTGTATAGCCCCCACGGCCCTTCGCGCCGAGCTTACGACCGAGCCCGCGGCTGTCTTTGCACCCCCACAGGCGATGCGGGTTGCCGCTGTCGTTGACCCTCCTCCCCCTCGTCTGATCGGCTAGCAAACTTCCATTTCCAGCGCATAACAGCTTCATCAACTTCGTTGATGAGCTGATGGAGTGTGTCGCTCGATGGCGGAAGCGCGCACTCGAGAACCTTGATTGTCGATTGGAATGCGGCAACTGAAGGCACCGGCGAAAGGGCCAGGAAACCATATGCTTATGCGGAAAATTGCAGTTTATCTGGCAATATTTGGATTGGTGGCATTTGTCCTGGGGAGTGCGACGATTCCCGCACGCGCCACGATTTTTGGCGGCGCGCGCGGCGTCGTGCATGATCCCCAGCACCGCCCGATCCAGGGCGCAACCCTGACCTTGAAAGCTCAGGATTCCGACTGGTCGCAAAGTCAAACGACCAACGACAACGGGGAATTTGAATTTACCGCCGTACCGATTGGGAATTATACGGTCACCGCTGTTTTGTCCGGTTTCCAGACACAGCAACAGGCCGTCGTTGTCAAATCGGCTACCAATCCCGTACTGCATTTCGAGCTCCTTCTGGCCAGCGTCAATCAGAATGCGGTGGTGTCGAGTACGCCCGTCGATGCTCTTGCGGATTCAGTGACTCCGACCACCCTTCTGAACCGTGCGGACATTCAACTCACGCCGGGAGCGGACCGCACGAACAGCATGGCCATGATCACCGACTACGTGCCCGGCGCCTACATGGTGCACGACCAGTTGCACGTCCGCGGCGGCCACCAGACGAGCTGGCTGATCGACGGCGTACCAGTGCCGAACACCAACATCGCGAGCAACGTCGGGCCACAGTTCGATCCGAAAGACGTCGACTACATTGAAGTGCAGCGCGGCAGCTATGATGCCGAATATGGCGACCGCACCTACGGCGTTTTCAACGTGGTACCGCGTACGGGTTTTGAGCGCAACAGCGAATGCGACGTGGTGTTCAGCTACGGAAATTACAATCAAACCAACGATCAGATGAATTGCGGCGGCCACAACCAGCGGCTGGCCTACTACGGCAGCGTGAATGCGAATCGCAGCGATCTGGGCCTGGAAACTCCCGCCGCGCAAATCATTCATGATGATGAAAATGGCTTTAGCGGCTTCGGCTCGCTAATCTTCAATGTAAATCCCCGGAATCAGCTACGCCTCGTGACGTCGCTGCGTCGTGATTACTATCAGATTCCCATATCGCCCGGCGATCAGGCCGCGGGAACCATACAGGTGGACGGCGAACATGAGGCCGACGCCTTTGTAAACCTGTCCTGGGTGCACACGTTTACGCCCAAGGCGCTGCTGACGGTCTCGCCCTTCTACCATTTCAACAGTGCGAACTACGGCAGCGCGCCGTACGATTTCCCGGTGGCGACCACCGACAACCGGGGCTCGAACTACGCGGGCGGCCAAGCCACGCTGGGCATCACGGCGGCGCATAACAACATTCAAGTCGGCGGCTATGGATTCTGGCAGCACGACAATCAACTTTTCGGCCTGCTGATCAATGACGGCAGCAGCCCTAATTTCCAAGACCGGGAGATCGCCTCGGGCGGCCTGGAATCGTTTTTTATCGAAGATAAATTCACGGCTACCTCGTGGCTGACGCTCAGCGGCGGAGTGCGGCAAACTCATTTCGCGTCGGATGTGGGCGGCTCGGAAAATGCCGCCAGCCCGCGGACGGGTGTCTCGCTTCGCGTACCCCGCGTTCATTGGGTATTGCACGCGTTTTACGGCCAGTTCTACCAGGCTCCTCCTCTGCTGACCGCCTCGGGGCCTTTGCTGCAATTCGTGAATGGGAAAAATCTCGGATTTATTCCGTTGCACGGCGAGCGCGACACGGAAGTTCAGTACGGGGTGAGCATCCCGTATAAAACCTGGGCGCTCGACGTGGATACGTTTCGGACACGCGCACATAATTTTTTCGACCACAACAACGTGGGAAGCTCCAATATCTTTTTCCCACTTACCATCGATGAGGCGCTGATTCGCGGCTGGGAACTGACACTGCGGACGCCGCGGGTGGCCTTCAGCAAGTGGGGCCGGGTGCAGGCCCACGTTGCGTACTCGAACCAGATCGCGCTGGCCCGTGGGGCGATTACCGGAGGACTTACGAATTTTTCGCCGTCCTCCGATTACTCCCGCCTAGATCATGACCAGCGGAATACTCTGAACGTCGGCTTTGACCTCCAGTTGCCGCGAGCCGCATACCTCGCAGGAAACGTTTACTACGGCTCCGGCTTTAACAACGGAAATCCGCCGCCTGCTTCCCTGCCGGCCCACACGACCCTCGATCTTTCTGTGGGCAAGACGTTTGGAGAACGATTTTCCGCGTCGTTGAGTGCGCTGAACGTCACCAACAGCCACCTGCTGATCGACAACAGCTTCACCTTTGGCGGCGTGCACTTCGACAATCCCTTCGAGATATATGGCGAGGTGCGCTACCGCTTCCACTACTAGGCGGGTGTTGCACGTTATACTGGCCGAACATGCCGCGCAGGTGCGCAGGACTGGCCCTATGACTGAACCCTCACCTATACGAGCCTCTAAAGAGGGCGCCGCCGCTAACTCGGAGTCGAATCTCTCGGGCAGCGGTCCGCACGCCAAACAATCCCGCTGGCTCAACAGCACCGTGCTGGGCGTTGGACTGACGAGTTTGGCAAGCGACTGGAGCCACGAAATGGCTACCGCGGTATTGCCCGCCTTTCTGATATCGATTGGAGCGGGTCCGGCGTGGCTAGGCGCGATTGAAGGCGTGGCCGACGGGCTCTCGAGCTTTACGAAACTGGCAGCGGGCCACTGGACCGACCGGTTGCAGAGGCGCAAGCCCCTGGTAGTTTCGGCTTACGCGCTTACGGCCGCAGCTACGGGGTCGCTGGCGTTCGCAGCGAGCGCCATTGAAGTAATGCTGGCGCGCTCGGCCGCCTGGCTGGGGCGCGGCCTGCGCACGCCGGGCCGCAAGGCGCTGCTGGCCGCGGCAGTGCCGCAGGAAGCGTACGGTCGCGCGTTCGGCTTCGAGAGAATGATGGATACTCTCGGAGCGATCGCCGCGCCGGTGATGGCGTTGTGGCTCCTCGGCGCGACGGGACACAGCTACCGGCGCGTGTTTTTGTGGACGCTCGTGCCGGGTTTACTCGCGGCGCTATCCTTTGCCGTGCTGGTGCGCGAGCGGCGCGCGAATAAGCCCCCGTCGGCGTCCTTCACCGCGGGCCTGCGCAATCTGCCGCCGCGTTTTCGCTGGTTTCTGGTCGCCGTGGGCGTGTTCGGGCTGGGCGATTTCTCGCACACGATGCTGATCCTGTACGCGACGCGAACGCTCGCGCCGGAGATGGGCTTGGCGGCCGCATCGAGTGTGGCGGTGGGACTCTACCTGCTGCACAACATTTTCTACGCGGCTTCCGCTTACCTGGGCGGATGGCTGAGCGACTGGGCAACGAGCCGGCAGCTGGTGCTGGCGGCAGGGTACGTGACGGCGATGGCGATGGCCGCGCTGCTGGTTGCGGGCGAAGTGTTCGGACATGCCGGCGGAGCCCCGGCGGGCACGCACCGGTTGGAGCTGGCGGCGGTGTTCGCGCTCGCAGGAATTTTTGTGGGCGTAAATGAGGCCCTCGAGGATTCGATAGCCGCTTCGCTCGTGACGCGTGAACAGCACGGGATGGCCTTTGGAACGATGGCAGCCGTAAACGCCGTAGGAGATTTTGGGTCAAGCGTGCTGATTGGCGCGCTGTGGAGCGCATATTCGCCGACCGCAGGCTTCGCGGTGGCAGGCGCACTCTTTTTTGCTGGGCTTATCCTTCTTCTGCGCCTGAAATAGCGCAGCTCGGCACGAGAAAACCACGGCTGGCCCGGGACGTAGCGTCCGACCTGACTCCGCACGCAGTTTGCCAGTAACCGAGCCAGCGCTTACTACGTTTGCGCGGGATGCACGTATTTGTTGAACCAGTCGATCGTACGCTGCCAAGCCAGGTCGGCCGCGGCTTTGTTGTAGCGTTCCGGCGTCGCATCACAATTGAAGCCGTGAACAGCATTAGGGTAGACATAGCCTTCGTGCGGAACGTTTGCGGCCGTCAGGGCCTTATCGTACGCGGGCCACGTGGCTGCCAGTCTCGTGTCGAGGGCCCCGTGATGGACCAGAATCGCCGCTTTGATCTTGGGAATATCATCGTTGGAAGGAACAGCGCCGTAGAACGGCACAGCGGCCCCTATGCCGTCTCCGAGCCGAACAGCCAGCGTATTGGCAATGCCTCCACCGAAACAGAAGCCGGTGGCGCCAATCTTGCCCGTGCAGTCAGGACGCGATTTCAGCCACATTGCGGAGGCCACGAAATCTTCGGTCATCTTCTTGCCATCGACCTTCGCGAACATTAGGCCGCCTTTGTAATCATCCCCGGGAAAGCCGCCCAGAGAAGTGAGCCCATCGGGCGCAAACGCCATGAAGTTCGCGAGGGCGAGCCGCCGCGCGATGTCCTCGATATGAGGATTCAGACCGCGATTTTCGTGGACCACGATAATACCGGGTAATTGTGAGGGCTTGTCGTTACGCGTGTCGGCGCTGACAGGCCTTACGAGATAACCTTTGATGCTTCCATTGCCTTGCGGCGATGGGACCGTCTCATAGGTGGCCTTGATACGGTCATCGGTCTTCGAGACCTGCTGCGCCAGAGCGTAGTTCGGCATCAACGCTTCGATAATTGCGGACGCTGCCAGGCCGCCTACCGCAAAGCGCTGCACGTTGTCCATAAAGGAGCGGCGACTGATCACTCCGTGAATAAAAAGATTATAGAGTTCTACGGCTTCGGCCGGCAGTTTGGGTTTCGCTGATTCCATTGGTTGGCTCCTTTTCCAGAATATTACCGGGCTACATAAACTCGGACCGCCCAAACTATACCGTAGTTGCTAAAACCCGCGAAACTGAAAATCATAAGCGCCTTTCACGAATGTCTTGGTTAGGGGCTCGAGCCTAAGCTGCGAGCTCGAGCCCCTTATGGTTAGGAAGCCGGCTTAACCGTGATCTTCGACACGTCCCATTCGGAACAAGAACCTCTGTAAATGACATTGTCGGACTCGGCGTAGAGCTCGTGAATTATGCAACCCGTCTGTCCGTAGCCCATGCCGGTCTGAAACCAGCCCAGCAACTTCCCGGTGTGATCCAACTGATAGATTTTGCCCGTCCCGTCGCCGCTGTAAATATACTTGGGTGTGACCTGGACGCTCCACGGTGCGCCTACACCGCCGATCGATTTCTTGAAGTTCATGTCGGTGTCATACACCTGGATGCGGTTATTTCCGCGATCTGCGACATAAACCGTATTGCTCTGCTTGTCGACGGCAATGCTATGCGGCGTGCTGAATTGATCCTGCCCATTACCGTGTGTTCCCACCGCCTTCAGCCACGTGCCGTCCTTGGCTATCTTGACGAAGCGTGAATTCCCGTAGCCATCGCTCACGTACGCATTGTCCTGCGCGTCCCACGCTATGTCCGTTTCGCGGTTGAATGTGCCCAAGGTCCCGACCGGATGAAGATCGGTGACCTTTTCACCGCGTTCCATGAAGCGCTCCAGGTAGTCGATCGCCTCCGGCTTGCGACCGAGCGTCATTCTGACCATGCCGTTCGGGTCGAATTTAATAATCATCCCGGAACCCTCGTCAACCATCCACACGTTGTCGTACTTATCCACGCGAACGGAATGGGCGAAGGACGCAGCGTAGTTATCCGGCCCCCACTGCTTGACGAATTTATTGTTTTCGTCGAATTCGAAAAGCTCTGCGGCCGTGCCGCCGCGTGCACTACCAGCCTGGCCGGTGCGCGAGTACACAAACAGGTGACCCTTTGAATTCTTCGAAACCCCTTCGGTTTCACCGATGGTGTGGCCGGGAATGGAAAGCGGAAGTCTTTCCTCGGTGAACTGTAACTTCGGAGTCGCTCCCTCAAGGGCCAATTGTTTCTGCCTTGCGGCCTGCGCCTCGGGGCTGGGCCCGCCGCCCTGTGCTTGCACACGCCGCAGCGAGAGCGTACCCGCGATCGTCAAGGTGCCTAGCACTAAAAGCGAAAAAACCAATAAAAAACGGTTCATGTGGACTCTCCTCTTGAAAAATGAACGTTGAACCGGGACATTGCCCGGACGGTTTTACCGGGGATTGGCCTTTAGGGGGTCCCCGACTGGCGCGATGCTACACCCAAACGGGAGCCGCGGCGCGAAAATTTGAAAACCTTTCACGCGAAGAAGGTTTCGGACGCAACCGGCTTCGCGCTAAAGTCCTACCGCTTCTGGCCTATTTTTCGCCGCGAGTATCGCTGCCGGTTTTTGCGCCGGCATCGTGGTAATTACCAGCACACTGATTAGGATAAAAACGGCGCCGAGAACCGTTCGCAGACCGAAGGCTTCGCCACCCAGGAAGTGTCCCACCAGCAGGGCGACGAGCGGATTGACGTACGCATAGGTTCCCACTTTTGTCGGCGACTCGTTGTGAATCAGCCAAACGTAGGCAGTAAACGCGATGATCGATCCCGCCACAATCAGATAGAGCAAGGACAGCCATACTTCGCGCGACACGGTCGAGGGATGAAAATTACGCCACTCGCCTAGCGCCGCCGCCGTCACTGTCAAGAACACGCCCCCCGCGAGCATTTGGGCTCCCGAACTCATGAATTTGGACGGGGGCAGTGGCAACATGCGTGCAAAAGCCGAAGCAACCGACCAGCTTATGGATGCCACGATGAGCGCGGCGGCGCCGATCCTGTCGACCGGAGCGCCACCGAGGCTCAGCGAGTGGCTCATCAGGACTGCGACTCCGGCGATGCCGACCAATAGCGCCAAGGACAAGCGTGCGGTAAGCCGTTGGGTTCTCAGAAAGATAATTTCCGACAGCGCCATGAATACTGGAATCGTGGCCATCACCACGGCGGCTACACCCGAAGGGACACGCAACTCGGCCCAAAACAATAGTCCATAATCGAGAACGAAGATCAGGATCGCGAGCAGCGAGGCGGACGCCCATTGCCGCCGGGTCGGGGAGGGCTCGCCGTGCGCGAGCATCCAGCCGTAAAGAACCGCTCCCGCAATGAAGAAGCGCATCGCGGCCAGCAGAAAGGGCGGGACTTCGCGGACTCCGACACGAATGGCGAGAAATGTGGAGCCCCACACAAAATAAATGATTGCGAACGCCAGCAGAGTCTTCCAGGCCGGCCGGTGGGTGGAGGCTTCCATGTGCTTACGCGCCGCGAGACACGGCCGCGGCACGAAGATTAGATTAGCAGGAATTTTCGGACGGTAACGACCGCGCTTCGCGTGTGGCCGGCTGAACCAATCTGTAACGCGCTCCGCTCTAAGCCGCTGAGCGTAGGTGGAATAAACGCCCTTCCAAGCGAAACCGCACCGGCAGGCTTGCTTCTGGGGGAACCACGTGGTAGTTTGGCGAACGAAAGGCGAACATCTCTCAGGGTTCTGATGGCGCATTCTCTTTTGCCTCGAATCACCATTGCAACCCGCTCGCCGGGCGCGGCGCAAGGGTCCGGCACGCTCGCTTGCGTGCGGGATGTCGTGGAGCAATTTGCGGCGCGCGATCGTACAGGCGAAATCATTACCGCGGTGCACCACATTCCCGCACGGGAGGCGCAATGGGCGCCGATGCCGGAGTGGGTGCGGCCAGAGCTTGCGGCGGCCTATCGCGAGAAGGGCGTGACACAGCTTTACTCGCACCAAGCCAGCGCCGCAGCGGCCGTACATGCCGGGTGTAATGTCGTGGTGGTTACTCCGACAGCTTCGGGGAAAACGCTCTGCTACAACCTGCCGCTGTTGAACCAGGTGCTCGAAAATCCCGATGCGCGGGCGCTTTATCTTTTTCCCACCAAAGCGCTAGCGCAGGATCAGCTCGCGGAACTGCACGACCTCGGAGAGCGGCTCTCTAGCTCATTCGGCGTCTTCACCTATGACGGGGACACGTCGGCTGACGCGCGTGCGGCCATTCGCGATCGCGGGCACATCGTGCTTACCAACCCGGACATGCTGCACGCGGGGATTCTGCCGCACCACACGCGCTGGACGCGCCTGTTCGAGAATCTTCGGTACATCGTACTGGACGAGTTGCACACCTACCGGGGCGTCTTTGGCAGTCATCTGGCAAACGTGCTGCGCAGGCTGCGGCGAGTGGCCGCGTTTTACGGATCTTCGCCGCAATTCATCGCCAGCTCAGCGACGATCGCGAACCCGGGCGAACTGGCGCGGCGGCTGACCGAGCACGAATTTACGGCCATCTCGGAAAACGGCGCGCCGGCGGGCGAGAAGTTTTTCATGTTCTACAACCCGCCGGTCGTGAACCGCCACCTGGGCATACGGCGCGGCTACATCGGCGAAAGCTCGCGGGTGGCGCAGGAATTTTTGAAGCGCGGCCTGCAGACGCTGGTGTTTGCGAACAGCCGGCTGCACACCGAGGTCCTGCTGACGTATTTGCAGCGCGCGAATCCGCCGGCGGTGGGCGCGGCGCAACCAGTGCAGGGCTATCGCGGCGGATACCTGCCGGGAGAACGGCGGGCCATCGAGCGCGGACTGCGCGCGGGCGGCATCCGCGGCGTGGTTTCGACGAATGCGCTTGAGCTCGGGATCGACGTCGGCTCGCTCGATGCGGTGGTTCTGGCAGGATACCCGGGCACGATTGCCTCGACGTGGCAGCGCGCCGGGCGGGCGGGAAGGCGAAGCGGGGGGTCGTGCGCGGTGCTGGTAGCCTCATCGGCGCCCCTCGACCAATTCATCGTGCAGCATCCGGAATATTTTTTCGGCGGATCACCGGAACACGCGTTCATACAGCCCGACAACCTTGAAATCCTGGTGAATCATTTGAAGTGTGCGGCGTTTGAGCTGCCTATCGGGGCGGACGAGAAATTCGGCGGCTTCGAGCTTGCCCCGCTTTGCGAGCGTCTGGAAGATGCGGGCTATCTGCATCGCACCGCGGAACACTGGCACTGGACCGAGCAGGCCTATCCCGCGGACGCGGTGAGCCTGCGCGCGGTCACGTCCGACAATTTTGTGGTCGTTGATACCACGAACGGATCCGAAGTGATTGGCGAAGTCGATTTCGCGAGCGCGCTAGCGGCAGTGCATCCCAAGGCGATTTACCTGCACCAGGGACAGCAATATCAAGTGGAACGGATGGATTTCGCGGAGCGCCGGGCTTACGTGAAACGCGTCAGCCTGGAGTATTACACCGACGCAATTCGCTATACGCAGGTGCGGGTGCTCGAAACGGCCGCGACCGCGCGGATCATCCGCACGAAAAACAACGTGCGCGAGCCGGGCGATGAGGACTTGCCGGTGGATGCGGCGGCGGAGCGTACCCATGGGGACGTGCTTGTGCGCTCGCAAGTAGTAGGGTTCAAGAAGATAAAATTTTTTACCAATGAAAATCTCGGGTCGGGGCAGCTCGAGCTGCCGGAAAACGAGATGCACACCACCGCATTTTGGGTGACGCTTGAGAGGACACTTATCGAGTCCCTGCCCTTCCCGGTGCGCGAACGCCAGAACGGGATGCACGGGCTGCTGTACGCGCTCGAATCGGTGGCCACCCTGCTGTTGATGTGCGACCGGCGCGATATCGGCACGGCGATCGGCGAACGGCCGCCTTCACCGGGCCTGGGCGTGGAATGGGAGGAAGCGCCGGCGGCTTCCAATCTGGGGGGCGCGAATGAGGAACGCGAATTTTTCGAGGCGAATCTTTACCTTTACGACGCTTATCCGGGCGGCATCGGGTTTTCTGAGCCGCTCTATGATGCCGCCGAGGTTTTGCTGGCTCGGACGCACGAACTGATTGCCGCGTGTCCATGCGAGAAGGGATGCCCCTCGTGCGTGGGCGCTGCGGGCGACCGCGGCGATCAGGCCAAAGAGGCGGCGCTGGCCATACTGGCCCGGTTGGGAGCGGGATTGTAATGTCGCAACCGCCGGGCGCTAAACTAAGCCGGGTGCCG
The DNA here is from genome assembly GCA_003140295.1 of Acidobacteriota bacterium. Taxonomy (GTDB): domain Bacteria; phylum Acidobacteriota; class Terriglobia; order Acidiferrales; family UBA7541; genus Palsa-189. The sequence continues at coordinate 18,701 of PLJR01000104.1, read as the reverse complement.
CGACTTACCTCAGTGCGAAGAACTGGGTCCACCAAACGGTAGTGGAAATTGAGAAGCGCCGAAATAGTAAAGGAGCGATAACAGACCTTGAGTTCAGTGTATCTTGATCGGCTGTCGCGAATTTCCGCGCTGGCTCCCGCGCGTCGGCGTGAGCCCGTGCGGGAAGCTCTCGCCGGCGACGAAGCCGATCGCATGGCCGTGCTGGGAGCGGAGGTGGGCCGGAATCGCTACGGCGAACACTTGATTGCCCGCCAATGGTACGCAACTCCCGAGATGTGCGATCCGTGTGCAAATGTGTTGCGCCTGCTGCTGCCCGCCAAGACAACGCGCGCAGGGATTGGTATTGCACGGCGCAGCGCGGCAAGAAATCGCGGGATAAGTTTTTGTCGAAATGCGGAAGAGGGAAGCGTCGGTCCCCGCATGGATGAAGCCGCGGAATTGGCCGCCGACCCGCGCAAGTGGCTGTTCCTCGATATCGAAACCACGGGCCTCGCGGGGGGCACAGGGACCTACGCGTTCCTGGTAGGACTGGCTTGGTGGGACGGCGACGGGATTACCGTGGAACAGCTTTTCATGCGCGATCACAGCGAAGAGCATTCGGTGCTGCTGGAAATCGCGCGAAGAGTGCTCGAGCGTCCGGTGCTGGTGACCTTCAACGGCAAGAGTTTCGACTGGCCGCTGCTGGAGACGCGCTTTCGCATGACCCGGGCCATCGAGTCGCCGCGCGTGGGCGCGCATCTGGACATGCTGCATCCCGCGCGGCAGCTTTGGCGATTGAAGCTAGGATCGGCGAAACTGGCGGAGCTCGAGCGGCGGGTGCTGGGGGCGGAGACACTGGGATGGTCACGCAGTGAGGACATCGATTCTTCGCGTATACCGGAGTTTTACTTTGACTACCTCCGTGGGGGTCCCGCCGAGCCACTAGCCGGCGTTTTCCGCCACAATCGCTGGGACCTGCGCGGACTAGCCGCGCTCGCCGGAAGAATATTTCGCGCGCTGGCCGAGCCGGAAACAATCGAGACGGGCACGGAAGGCGCGCTCGAAATCTACGGGGTGTCCCGGCTGCTAGACCGGCGGGGCGAACGAGAACGGGCCTGCACGTTATACGAGCGCGCGCTCGAGGCGGGATTGCCGCGATCCGTGGAGCGCACCGCGCGACACGAACTTGCGAGGCTGGCGAAGCGCCAGCGCAACTACCTCCGCGCCGCGGAACTTTGGCATCAATTGGGATGTCGACGCGCAACCGGACCGCACCTTAACCTCCGCCCAGAAGGCGGGAGGGGGCAAGAGCTGGACCACACGCCGGAAGGGGGCGAGCCTAGCTTCGAGGCTTGCGAACAATTGGCCATTCATTACGAGCGGCGCGCCAGCGACCCGAACGAGGCGGCACGGGTGTCGCGTTATGCGCTTCTCGAATTGCGGCGCGCGGACCGTCTAGGGTTGATTCCACCGCACAGGCATGCATACTTCGCCGAGCGCTTCACGCGGCGGCTGGCGAGGCTCACGAAGAAACTGGCGCAGGAAATTACGGACGCTTGAGGATCTCACCGCGTGGTTTAGCCCGCGGGGCGCTCGAAGCCCAGATGGGTGCGGCCCAAAGTAAAGACACGGACGCGAGGAAACTTCGCAGTTTTCAGCATTGCCGAAAGTTCGTGCTCCGTGTAGGCCGAGCGAACCGAGTCGCAATACAGCTTGTACATCAACCCGGAATAGTGGCGGCCGTGCCTCCGCACGTGGAGATTGTAAGCGATCCGTGAGGGCCGCCGGAGATCGCGGACCAGAACCGCGCCAGTGGGCTTGACGATCCGCGTAATTTCCGCGAGGAACGCTGCGGGATGCGCGAGATGGTGCAGCACGGAATTGCTAAGTACTAGATCAAAACTTGCGTCCGCAAACGGGAGCCGGGCGCCGTCCGCCACGAGGAATTGCACAAATGGCCATGCCGTGGTGGGCTGCGAGCGGCTCGCCTCTCGGGCAGCGGCGGCGATCGCCTTGCGAATCATGTTTGGCGAGCGATCGACGCCCAGCAGTTGCCAGAAGGAAAGGCGCGGCGCCAATTTCAAAATGATCTGGCCGGGACCTGTACCGATGTCCAGCAAACGCAACGTGAATTTAACGGGAGATTTCTGCGCGGCCACGCCGCCGGCCAGCCGCACCGCGTGCTCGACAAAAGTGTCGTCAATTTTGCCGAGATATTCCTGGGCCGCAGCGGACGAGTAAGCTTCCACTTCGCCGGCATCATCCATAACCTCCGGCTCAGGCACGCGGGGGAAATCGAGCCAGCTCATTGCGTCTTTACGGGGCGTGCGGGCGAACGGAAAGAATCGCGGAAGGATTTGCGCGCGGCAGCACGCTTGCTGAAACGGCGGCTGGAGGATGAAGCCGAGTTTCGATGGCCGGGCTGCCGGATTTGCGTGGGGCGTCGGTCGCCTCTGGCCAGCCGATGGCATGCGTCATGGCGTCGAAATTTTCACGCGTCGTGCCCTCGGCGCTTAAGCAATCACTGGCAAAACAGCGCAGAAAAACTCCGCCGTCCGGGGTTTCAAACGAGAAGAAGTTGGGGCGGCGCAGCAAATTGCTGCGCTCCGTATCCTTGGTTTCCAGGGCTTCGCTGTAGCCTCCAAAAAAACGCGCCGCCTGCGCATCGCCCGCAAGGTGCAGCCGGATCACTAAAAGTATGCGGCCGCCCGGCTGCCGCTCGTAGATGGCGTAGCGGTCGCCACTCCAAGAGGACGCGAGATCGTCGGCCCGCTGTTTGCCCAGGAACTGCTTCAACACTTCATTGACGCCGAACTCGCCGAGAATATTTTCGTCGAGCTTCTTCCAGCCGCGCGGAAGAATCTTGCCCAGCGGCGGAAGGGATACGGCGACGGGTGCGACGCCGCGCAGATACAAGTCGGGGTGCAAAATTTGCTGCGTGGATGCAGGAGGATTTTCGAACACCTTGTGCAGATCGGCCCAGCCCCCCCACGCCTTGAGGAGATGCTGGACAAACGTGGCGCCGGGAAGGTAAGGAAAGAGCATCTCGTCGCGCAGGATTTGCGGAGCATCGGCGAGCTCGGGACTGCCGTCGGTATCCCCCAGCAGCAGGGAGGGGTCAAGATCGCTAAGATCGCGCGCGCTCTTACCGGTATCGCGCAATAAATAATCGAGCATCGCCACAGTGGCCGAGCCTTCCAGAACGGCGGAACGCGCCAGTTCACCGTCGTCGTTAGGCTTGGCGGCGTCTCCCCATTTCTCGACGTGGAAATGCTGGTCCTGCAAGGCATGGGTCAGCTCGTGGGCCATGATCATGCGCTGGTCGGCGGGGCTAGTCCAATCGGCGATGAAAAATTCGCGAGTCTTGGGATCGTACATGCCGGCAATTTGCTCGGTGAGCAGGGACAGCAGCTTTTGATCGAGCGGGTAACCCTTGGGAATCAGGCCCAGCGCCTCTAGTGTTTTCCGGTCCGCGTCGCGCTTGTCGTCTTTTTTGTCTTCGCGCATGGATTTGACCAGGTAATCGCGAATCTGCTCGCGCGTGCGCACGCTCTTCTTGAGCGGCTCGAGGACCGGCAGCGAAAGCAGCTTGCTCATGTCGGCCAGCACTTCGTCAGCGGCCTGGAGAAATTCACTTTCGGATGCGCCCACGGAAGGCGATGTTGCGGGAGGTGTTGCAATCGGAGGCTGGGACGGCGCCTGGGAATTCTGCGCGGAACCCGCTGGCGAGGTCAGGAGGCAGCACAATCCGGCGAGCGCCAGGGGACGAATCCAACGGGCCGTCTTCAAAATGGACACGAACAATTTAGGTAATGTGAGCATAAGAACTGTGATCTTCCGGCCTCGGGACGCTATCGCTATATTACGTTTTAGATGCTCGTACGCCGGCAAACGGCCTTTCTTATCGTGTGCGCCTATGGTGTGGCCGCCTGCGGCGGAAGCGACGTAGTCTCGGCGCGCTCCCACCGATTGGATTGCCACAGGTAACGATCGCGCCGCATCGTGTGGCAAGGGCCACCCGGGGCGGCGTCGGAATTGTCGGCACAATAGGTCAGGCGAAATCCATCCGCGGCAACTTCGTAACTCGAGCGCTCGAGTATATCCGAGGACCACACGGCAGACAGGGCGCGGCCATCAAAATACCAGGCGGTGAAAAAGCCCGTTTGCAGATCGTCGGTGCGCCCGGTGACGGTCACAAAGACCGCTCCCGGGCCGGGCAGCGTCACCAGTTCGGTGTAATCATCAAAGAAATCCTTTTGCGCGTAACGGTCGATGCGTGCTGCAAGCGCCAGCGAGCCGGGAGCGCCGGCATAGACACGAACCGCGGAAGGCCCGCTCAAACCGAAGTCGGCCACCAGCGCGTACGCAGACGGGCTGCCGCCCAGCCGGGCCACGCGATAGGCCTCCCCAACCGGAGGTTGGTGCGTAACGAAGGAGGCTAAGCGCGTGTTGACCTGGTTCAGATCCGGCGCGGCCTGGGTGGCGGATGACCCTGGCGCTGACGCGCCGTTAAGCTGTTCGAGAGCAGCGCGGTCGAGGATCTCCAGCGCTTGCTCTTCGAGGGCTTCAGATTCAGCGCCGCCCGAAGCTCGGTCGCCCGTAATCTGCCCGGCCAAGGCTCCAAACATGGCTTCCGGCGACTTTTCGGCGAATTGGGAACGAGGCGGGGTTGCGGCGAGTGCCGCGCCGCAGGATAACGTGATTACCGCTGCCGGGATCAAAGCCACGCGCGCGGCATCGCGTAGAAATCTGGCTGCGAATCGTCTAGCCGCGAATCGGGCCGAGTCCACAGGGAAAAGCGCCACGGAAGAACTTTAGTACATCCGGGTGTAGCTGCCAACTACGGGTTTCCTAATCCGGATTTCCGAGCTACGAGCGGTATTTCGGCGATTCACCCACTTGCGGCCATCGGGCCCATTCCAACAGACCGTTAACAGATTTAGCACTTCTTAGAAAAGCCGGCAGGGAAGAGGCTGGCAGCGTCTCTATACTCTATAATCGTCGGGGACTGGGGGTCGGAGCAATTGCAAAATAATCGCATTCTGATCGTGGACGACGAGGAAGCCATCCGCGAGGTGGTATCCAGCCTGCTGGAAGCGCAGGGATTTCGGTGCTGGTCGGAAGGCAACGGTCTTGAGGCCATCGCGCACCTGAAAGCATCCGCGATCGACTTGGTGCTGAGCGACATGGTCATGCCAGAGATGGACGGATTGCAGTTGCTATCCTGGGTCCGCCAGCACGATACCGACATTCCGGTGATCATGGTGACGGCGATGCATGACGTTTCCACCGCGCTCGAGGCCATCCGCAATGGCGCGTATGACTACATCCTAAAGCCGTTTGAAAAGGATCAGCTATTTTTAAGCGTGCGCCGGGCGCTCGACCATCGCAGACTGGTACTGGAAAACCGCAATTACCAGCGAAATCTGGAGCAGGAGGTGGAGCAGCGGACTTTGGCCCTTAAGGAGGCGCTAAACCAGCTGGAACAATCCTACGACGAGACTCTCGAAGCACTGGGCGGAGCGTTGGACCTGAAAGACGCGGAAACCGAGGGACATTGTAAACGGGTGACGACATTTACCATCGCCATCGCTAAAACAATGGAGATCGACCCAGAGTTGCTGCCGCAACTCGCACGCGCCGCCTTCCTTCATGACATTGGAAAGATGGCGATCCCCGACGCCATCCTGCGAAAGCCGGGGCCCCTGGACAGTGAAGAACGCCTGATCATGCGCAAACATTGCGACATAGGATACAAGATGCTGATTCGCATCCCCTTCTTGCGCAAGGCGGCGGAAATCGTCCTGGCGCATCAGGAGTATTACGACGGCACGGGATATCCGCGCGGCCTGCGCGGAGAGGATATTCCGCTGGGGGCCCGAATTTTCGCGGTTGCGGATGCTCTCGACGCGATGATTTCCGACCGCGTGTACCGGCGCGCTTTATCCATCGAGCACGCGCGGAAGGAGATCGAGCGTTGCAGCGGGACCCAATTCGATCCGAAGGTGGTCGAGGTTTTCCTTTCGATGGCCGATTCGTTGTGGGTGGAACTTCGCGAAAACGTGCAGACGCCGTTCCGGCTGGCGGCGCCGGCTGTGACTGTTTGAATACCATTCGTGAAGCCCAGTCTTAAACGCTCGACTGTCAACAACGCGTCGGGCGACTTGCGCAAAAGTCTTGCGAACGGTAGTATCGCGGCGAGGAGCATCGCATGGCGCTGGTTCCCATCAAGACGGCTTCGACGACGGGCTACTGCGACTGCATCCACGGGTGCTACGAACTGGCGAGCCTGCGCGATGAAGACACCGGCAAGGGCTATTGCCCGCGATGCAGCAAAGAGCACCTCGAAATGAACCTGGGCATTGGTCTGCCGCAGCCGGCTCCTTCCAAAATCACGCCGAGTGACGCCCAACCTACCGTGCACCCGCTGATTCCTGCACCTGCCGATCCGCCCGGTCGCCCGCACTAGAGCGCCCGCTTGCCTGATTCTAAATTGCCTGATCCTAAATCCGCTCCGGTACCCTCTTCCGCCCGCATTCCCATGCTCGACCTGCGCGCGGAATTTGCGGCCATCGAGGAAGAGGTGCGCGCCGCCATCGAGGAGGTGCTGGCCTCGCAGCAGTTTATCCTCGGGCCGCAAAACTCCGCCTTCGAACAGGAGCTGGCGCAATACTGCGGACGGCGCTTCGGCATAGGCGTCGCTTCAGGTACCGACGCGCTGATGCTGGCACTGCGAGCCTGCGGCGTGAGCGGGGCAGACGAAGTGATTGTGCCGGCGTTTACTTTTGTCGCCACGGCGGGGGCGGTAAGCGCGCTGGGAGCGCGTCCGGTTTTCGCGGACAGCCACGCCGATACCCTGAACATCGATCCGGAGTCGGTGGAATCGCGGATTACGCCGCGTACCAAGGCCATCGTGGCGGTGCATCTTTACGGGCTGGGGGCGAACCTGGAATCGCTGCTGGAGCTGGCGGTGCACCACAATCTGGCGCTGATCGAAGACAACGCGCAATCCCTCGGTGGAACGTATTTGGGAAGAAAGCTGGGCTCGTTCGGCGAGGTTGCAGCCACCAGCTTTTATCCCAGCAAGAATCTCGGGGCCTTCGGCGACGGCGGCATGGTCGTCACCGATTCAGAGCCGTTGACGGCGAGGCTGAAAAAGCTGCGCAATCACGGGCAAAGCGGGCGCTATGTGAGCAGCGAGCCGGGCTGGAACAGCCGTTTAGACGAATTGCAAGCGGCGGTGTTGCGCGTCAAGCTACGGCACCTGGACGCGTGGATCGCAGCCCGGCGCAAGCACGCGGCTCGCTACACGGAACGGTTTGCCTCGTTCGCCGGAGTACGCACACCGGCGGCCCCCGCCGGCTACGAGCACAGCTATTACTTATACACCCTGCGAATATCGAGCAATGGGCCCAAAGCCGGCGCGGCAAACATGGCTTCGCGGTGCGATCGCGTGGCGCACCATTTGAGCGAACGCGGCATCGCCAGCTCGGTTTTTTATCCCGTGCCGCTGCACCTGCAGCCGCTGTACGCCGCACTGGGAGGAAAGCCGGGAGATCTGCCCGTGGCGGAACGCGCTGCCCATGAAGTGCTTTCATTGCCGTTGTATCCCACAATGACGGCCGAACAGATCGACCGTGTCGCAGACGCAGTGATCGAAGCCCTGCAAAGCCAGACCGGCGTGACGCGGAGTCCCGGCACGACAAAATCTAGATAAATTCAGGAAAATAAAAGCAAGCAAAAAAATGCCGCGTGCGGGACAGGATGTGGAAGAGGCGGGTGGGTTACGCTTCGATCACCTCAGCCGCTTGCGCGGCCTCTGCAGCAGCGCCGCGGCGCAGTATGAAGACGAAGATGCCGACAAACAAAAACAGGGCCGGAATCAACAAGACCAACATAGCCATCTGGAAAGCATGCAAGGCGCTGGAACCCGCCGCAGCCAGCGAGGTGTAACACAGGATGCATCCCTGAGCGTGGGCGGCCGGAGCCGGGGTGAAGCCCAAAAGGGCGAGTGCGGCCAACGCGACAGTGCGGAAACGCCGAATCATATTAGTTCTCCTTCCAGCCCCGGTCCTTCCAACTGCTGCTGATTATAACCCCGCAGTGCGCAGGTGGCCGAATATTGTCGGGAGATCAGTGACCACGTAACTGCATGGCGCGCAAACCGTCGGGCATGAAAAAGATTACGATCATACAGATGCAAAACAGTGTCGAGGGCACCAGCAGCAGAGCCAGGCTCAGCTTTTCATACTTCAAGTGCATGAAGTAGGAAACGATCAGGGCGGCCTTCACCAGCGAAAGCACCACCAGCAGGCCCAGCATCAACTCCGGCCGCAGACGCAAGTAGGCCAAAAAGACCTCGAAACCGGTAATGGCGACCAGCCAGGTCCAGACGAACGCGAACAGCCGCGTGCTGCCGGCCGCGTGCGAGTCCGATCCGTTTCCATGTGTGCTCATGCGCTCCTCGTTACAGCGATTTTGCCGCGGACGCTCAGCCTCCGAGATTCACCGACATTAGATAGATCATGGGAAACACGAACATCCAGACCAAATCGACGAAGTGCCAATAAAGCCCGGTGACTTCGACGTCATCGGCGTCAAAATTCTGTTTCTGGTAACCAAAGGCCATGACCGCCAGGTAGATCACACCGATGGTTACGTGCAGCATGTGCAAGCCGGTGATGCCGAAAAACGCGGCGCCAAATAACGGCACGCCTTGCGGGGTGCTCCAGGGCGTATAGCCCTCGTGAATGAGGTTGATCCATTCGGTGGTATGCAAAACGACGAAAAGAATGCCGCCGACAGCGGTGAACAGCAGCCAGCGTACGGTCTTGACGCGGTCGTTACGCCGCGCGGCCGCAACGCCCAGCACCATGGTCAAACTGCTGGCCAGCAGGATGATGGTCATGGTGGTGGACTTGGCAATGGCGGGGTAGATTTCGAAGGGCCGGGGCCAGTCAGGATTGGCCAGCCGCACGTAACTGTAGGCCAGCAACAGGGCCGAGAAGGTGAGCGTATCGGAAACGATAAACAGCCACATGCCCAGCTTTTTCGAATTGACGGAAAAGGGCCGCGTGCCGCCCGACCACGGCGAGCTTACCAGGGCCTCATCGCTTTTCGTCTCGTGCACGTTTCACCGTCCCAGGTAGAGAAGCGCGAATAGAAAGATCCACAGCCCGTCCATAAAGTGCCAGTAAATGGAAACCAGATCCGCGGCAGTGGATTGGGTGATTCGCGAGCGCTGCCAGGGCCGGTACGTTACGTAAAGTAGAGCGACGATGCCGCCCAGAAGATGCAGGCCGTGCAACGCCGTCAGCAAATAAAAGAAACTGCTGCTCGGATTGGTTACGAGAAACACCCCTTGCGCGGCAAGTTGGCGCCAGGCCGCGAATTGCCCGACCAGAAATAGAGCGCCCAGCGCGGTGGTGATGGCCCACCAGCGGCGAAATCCTTGGGTATCCCCGCTGCGCAACCGCGCGCGCGCAAACTGGATAGCGCCGCTGCTGGCCAGCAGGATCAGCGTGTTCGCCCAGAGGATGCGCGGGAGAGTGAAAGACACCCAATCGTCTCCCAGTCCCTTGCGCACCAGGAACGAACTGGTGAGCGCCATGAAAAACATGACGATGCCCGCCAAGGCCAGTTGTATGGCGGTGAAATAGGCGCGCTGCGGAATCGCCGGCAGGCCTCCACCACCGTGGCCATCGCCATCGTCATCCCCCCCGGAGGGCACATCGGTGCCTCCGCCGCGGCCTGCGTCGATAATCTCGATATCGTCTGTGATCGTGCCTGGCATACAACTGCTCCGTTAGTGGGCGCCCCGTTAAGACGCGCTCGGTTAATGGGACCGGCCGGCTTTGGCCGGAACCAGGTGCTGCGGAATAAAATCGGCATGGGCGCCCGGTACGCCAAATTCATAAGCACCGCGATAGACGACCGGCACTTGCCCGGCGAAATTGTCAAACGGCGGCGGTGAGGGGATAGCCCATTCGAGAGTGGTGGCCTCGTAGGGATTGTCCCCGGCGATCTTTCCGGCCTTCATGCTGTAGAAAAAGTTAAACAGAAACAATAGCTGCATGGTGATCACCACCATGGCCGAAATGGTGATGAAATAGTGCACCGCGTGCAGGGGCGCCAGGAAATTCACACCCGTAAGGTCCGCGTATCGGCGCGGGTGGCCGGCCAGTCCCAGGAAATGCATGGGCATGAAGATGCAATACACGCCGACGAAGGTAATCCAAAAATGGAGCCTGCCGATGGACTCGTTCAGCATCCTGCCGAACATTTTCGGATACCAAAAGTAAGTGGCCGAGAAAATTCCGAAAATTGCGGCCACACCCATAATTAGGTGGAAATGCGCGACGACGAAGTAGGTGTCGTGCAAGTAGAGATCAAGCGAAGGTTGCGCCAGGAACAGGCCCGAAAGGCCTCCGGTAACGAATAGCGAGACAAAACCGAGCGCAAAGAGCATTGCCGTGGTGAAGCGAATTTGCGCACCCCACAAAGTGCCCAGCCAGTTAAACGTCTTGATGGCCGAGGGAACGCCAATGGTCATGGTCATGAGTGAAAAGGCGAATGCCGAATAGGGGCTCATGCCGCTGATGAACATGTGATGGCCCCACACGCAGAAGCCCAGGAAGCCAATGGCGCACATGGCGCCAACCATGGCCCGATAACCGAACACGGGCTTCCGTGAAAAAGTGGAGAGAACGTGCGAGGCGACACCCATACCCGGCAGGATGGCGATGTACACTTCGGGATGGCCGAAGAACCAGAACAGGTGCTGCCATAACAGAGGCGATCCGCCCTTGTGCCAGGTGATGGGCGTATCGGTGACCACCAAGCCGCCGGGAATGAAGAAGCTCGTGCCCGCCGTGCGGTCGAGCAGCAGAAGGATGCAGGCCGCCAGCAATACGCCGAACGCCAGCAAGGCCAGCACAGCCGTAATCAGCCAGGCCCATACCGTGAGCGGCAGCCGTCCAAAAGTCATGCCCTTAGCGCGCAGGTCAATCGTTGTGGTGATGAAATTCAACGCACCCAGCAAGGACGCGACGCAAAAAATTCCCAGGCCAATCACCCACAGCGTCTGGCCGGCACCCTGCCCGGGTCCGGTGATCTGGCCGAGGGCGCTCAAAGTGGGGTAAGCGGTCCAACCGGAGATGGGGGCGCCACCGGTGACGAAGAAGGCCGTAACCATGACCATGAGCGACACAAAGGTGACCCAGAAGGAGAGCATGTTCAGAACGGGGAAGGCCATATCCTCCGCGCCAATCTGAATCGGCAGTATGTAATTGCCGAATCCGGACTGCGGCGCGGTGGTAAGCACCATGAATACCATGATGGTGCCGTGCATGGTCACCAGCGCCAGGTATTGTTCGGGAGTCATTACGCCGCCCGGGGTAAACGGCAGCTTGGCAGCCGGCCACACCAGGTGAATGCGCATCAACAGCGACAGCGTCATTCCCAGAAAGACCGAAAATAGCGCCAAGAAATAGTACTGAATGCCGATGACCTTGTGGTCCACGCTGAAAATATACTTGCGAATAAAGCCGGTCGGCGGATGGTGATGGCCGCCGCTTTCGTGTGTCACCATCGAGTGGCTCCTCGAATCACTGAAATCGGTTGGGGATGCCTGGCTACTGCAGCGCCGCTTCCTGATCGCGTATCCACTTATCGTAATCCGCCTGCGAAACGACATACAGGAAGCTGCGCATCCGGTAGTGACCCAGGCCACACAGTTCGGCGCACGCAATTTCATACTCGCCCGGCACGGTGGCGTTGAAGTGCATATGGATCACCATGCCCGGCACGGCATCCTGTTTCAGTCGCAACTCGCGAACGTAAAAGCTGTGGGTCACATCCTGCGTGCGAATCAATACTTCCACTTCGCGCCCCTCGGGCACGTACATGGTGGGCGAAACGATGTCGTCCTTCGCCGCGGGGTCGCGCGGATCCAGGCCCAGCGGGTTACCGCTCGAGGCGCTCACCAACTCCGGCTTAGTCTGTCCCCATTTGCCGTCTGGTCCGGCGTAGCGGAAGTTCCAGGCAAACTGCTGCCCCGTGATCTCTACTTGCAGGGCTCCGGGAGCGGCGCCCTGAAAGTGCGCCTCGGCCCAGGCATGCTCGCCGTAGAGTCCCAGACCGACGAAAAGCACCACGGTGGCCACGGTCCAAACGAACTCTAGCGTGGAGTTGCCCTCGAAGAACTCGACTTTGCGCCCTTGATCGCGATAGCGGAAAATCACCCAAGCCAGTCCCAGTTGCGCCAAAACGAAAACGATCCCGGTAATTACCAAGGTGCGGTGAAATTGCGCGTCGATCTGGGTGCCGAAGGCGGAAATGGCCGGCGGGAACCACCAACTTTTCGCCGCAAACATATAAACCGTAATGACCGTGAAAGCCACAATGATGAGAGCCAAACAAAAAGCGATTGCGGCTGAGCCTTTTTCGCTGATTTTTCGGTGCATCGCCTCCACTCCGAACAGATCGCGGCAGTGCCGCGCATACCGGTGCGTGCTATGAAGATCGCCTCTGGGTCATGGGCATCTTAAAACGCTTAGCCTTGCGAAGACATCTCGAATGGCTCGCGCCCCACGGCCAAGACAAACAATCATATACATCCGCTTTGCAATTTCAAGTGCTGATTCCATTTACGCGCTTCAGCCTTTATGAATTTCTCCCGTCCGGATCCGCGGGCGTGGCAAATCAGACATCCGCGAAAGATATCGGCTTGCCGCACGATGCTCTCTCTACCAAACTAGAGGTGGGAAGGAAACAATTTCCGGTGCGTCGCGCCTTCCGGCGCAGAAGGTTCAAGAAGATGCCTTCCAAAGATAACAACTTTTACACGGACGAGACGACCGTTACGGCAGAGCGCCGCAGCCACCTGCGTTTTCCCTTTACTGCCTCGGTCGAGGCGATAGAGCCTAAATCGGGCGCGAGAATCCACGGCCGCTCGACGGACTTGGGCCTGGGCGGCTGCTACGTGGATTCGCTCAATCCCTTCGCGGTGGGAACGGTGGTGAAAATTCGCATCACTAAGAACGACGAGTGTTTCGACGCGAAAGCGATGGTCACCTTTTCCCAGGTGGGCATGGGTATGGGGCTATCGTTTGTCGCTTCGGAACCCCAGCAATCCGCACTATTTCAACGATGGGTGATCGAGTTATCCGGCGGCGGCAGCGAGCAGGGCGTAAAGGAAGATCGCGAGGCGCGAGTAAGCAAATCGGCCGTCCCACACGAAACGTTGCACGCAGAGCAGGCCGACGTCTTGAACGAACTGGTGATCGCTCTGATGCGCAAGGGCCTGCTGGCTGAACGCGAAGGCCGAGAGATGCTTCGAAAGCTGCACCGCGGCGTATCGGTCGCAGACAAATCAACTGCGGGTAGCTAGATAGCTCTCCGATTCCCGGCGCACGCGCAGTGGCCTCAATTGATCGTGAGTCTGCTCCACACAGCGAAGAAAGTCGTCCACACCTTTGGTTTCAGCGCTGATCTTTCCAGATTCAAGATCCGTCAGCACTTCGGCGCAGAGGTTGGTGGCGCGGCGAATGCGCTCAGTCACCAGCGAGGAGATGACCTCATCGTCGTCCCGGCTGTTAAGCTGGCGCTCGCGCAACTGCTGAACCACCGTGGCAGCGGTGCGGACATAATCCACTGCGTCGCGAAATTCCTTCAACATGCGTAGGTCGATGCCCTCGGAATGCAGTAAGTGCTCCAGCTTTTGAAGTTCTGCGGTCGTCTTCTTGATCTGTAAGCTAACGCCCCAAAAGCTCTCGCTGGATATCACTAGTTCGACGACGATGCCGTTAGAGACGCCTTCCCTGGAATAAGGCGTTGCCAGTACGCGCGCATCCAACGTCTCGGCAGATAGATAATTGGTCAGGGTGACCCTGCTGCCGATCTCAGGGTAAGTCGCCATTTCCAGCGAGCCTCCCTGGGCATTGACTTGTCTGGCCACCGCCTCTTCCTTGAACATGACGCCGCTAGGGTCTCGCCAGCTCACCTCGATGGGGACTGCCACCGGAAAACGGCCGGATTTGCGACGTTCCACCTTACTTCCGTCGGGACTTGTCGAGCGCCTCGCCATGGTCAAGTACTCCATTCTTCGAGCAGATGCCTCCGGTCGCCCTCGGCACGCCGATCATCCATGTAGCCGAAGGAAATGGAGAGAGCAAAAAGATATTAGGCTGATCGTCTCCCGAAATACTACTGGTCAGAAGGCCAGTATGGGCCTTCAGGACAGGGGAGAAGAATTCTGAGAGAACGCCGTGGGTTGAGGGCCCGGCGTAACCTGGAGGAACGGGCGATTACGGCCCGGTGCGTGGTTTTATCATTTGAAGCCAGGCGCTGGTGGGAACGTTCCCGGCCTTGAATCCGCAGCACCGCGCGGAGTGGCGTTACAGCCGCTCGTCAACAACCTGTTATCGAGCCGTTACTGGGCGGCGCGCCCTGTCGGAGCTTGCTGGCTGACGGTGGCCTCGCGCGGCACCGGCTTGCCATAAACTTCGAACTGCCCGATGTGAATATAGCCGCCCGTGCCGTGGCCGCTGCTGGGCATCAGGTCAGCGAAGCCCACTTCATCGACCTTGCTAAGATCGGGATTGTTGACCCAGATTTCGTTCGCAACGCCGCCGCTAAGCCCCAGCGTAACCACACGATCGGGATCGAGCTTAATCCAGCGAATTCCAGCCAAAGAAAATTCGCTCTGGACCAGCATGGGAACCGAGGACACCGCCAGATCTCCCACCAGCATCGTTCCATCCGCAAGTTTTACCACGGGCCGCACAACGTGGAAGCCCGAGGTCTTCGTGACCCAGCGAATTTTCGCCAGGCCGGTCAAATCGACATAGCTGTTTTTCTGCCGAAAAGTGATGGCAAAAGGTCCTGCACACTCGCCAGACCATACGGTGAAGGGCGTGGTGTCGCTTCCCGGCGTGCCGGAAGTGAGCAGCTGCTTGGCAGCCGGCCCGTACTGTTTCAACTGCACGCTCGAGTCAGCGATGTTTTCCTGAATCACGGGGACCTGCGCATTCTGGCTGGGTGGACGCACCCATTCAACCTTGAAGAACAGCGGCAGCACTCCGGCGCGTGCGGCCCCTTGCCCTCCTCCGGCCCCTTGCCCTCCTCCGGCCCTTTGCCCGCCTCTGGCTTGCCCTTGCCCCTGTCCCTGCTGCGCCTGATCTTGCGGCGCACGCTGCATCGGTTGCTGGGCGAACATGAAGGTGCTACCGGCGACGCCCAGAACAACTACCGCAACTAACTTGACGGAAATGTGAGCTGACATAAATTTCCTCCGCTCTTGGCACCAAGCCAGAAAGCTTTGCGCTGGCGCCGCCGAGTCTAACGCAGGTCTGGAACACAAACAATGGAATGCTTCGCAGGAATGAACAATTTGCCGACTGCATCCTTAACAGGGGACGTCGCGCGGATTGGTTATCGGCCGATATTCAGTGGAAGTGCAGGTTGTCAGAAACGACCCACGGGGTGGTTTCGATGGTGACGATGTGTCCATCCAGAAAGAAATAACGGTAATCATGGGGCGAACGAAGTGCGGGAGCAATAGATCGACATCTGCGGCATGCATGCGGCGCCGGCGCACCGCCCTGGCGTCAGAACTACTCCCGGGCTGAAGGCCTGACTCCCATTGCGGGTAATCGATTCGAGTCTCGAAAGCGCCAGGCAAGTGGTCGGCGGGAGGGACGGATCCTGCTTGGAAAGTTGGAACGAGCGTAGAGAGAACGATACCAGACGCATACGCCAACCCACGCCCACAGCCTAACTTAATGGGTTTGTTGATTAACCTGTTGTTGATTAACCCAGGGCTTGGCTCGAACACGCGAATGCCTTGGCGGCCTTCGCCACAGCCGCCTTCGAGACACGCTCGCCACCAGCAGCAGCGAGCTCTTCGGCCCGGCGCTCTTCAAGGGCTTGGCTTTGGGCGGCCAGAGAATGAGCACCCTCGGATATCGAAATGACGACTTTGGAAGGCACCCCCCCGGTCGGTGCGAGACGGCTTGCGGCAGCGTCAGCCTGATTCGCACTCGCACCCGCCTCGGTGGAGAATACGTCCCCGGATGATCGGTGGCCGTACCATCCTGCCGATCCAACCGTCCGAGCGGCGGAAACAACCGCCGGCAATACGGGCTCTGACATCCCCGAGGTATCAGATTTGTGAACTTGCTGCAAATCAGCAACCCGGCCCGCAAAAGAAACCGGCTGAGGACGCCCAGCGCGCCGCGATTCCAGTGCGAGCAAACTATTGAAATTCTGCTCGGTCAAACCATCCATCTGTCTGGAGACGTTCTCAGGCGCAATCTTCGCATCGCGTCCGAGGGCGAATCCCGCGCACGTCAGCGCGATCAGTCCCGCCCCCAGAATCAGCATCATTAGCGATTGCGAGGAGCGAGCCGCCTGCACAAAATGAATTAACGTTGCCTTTATAAACTGAATGTTAACGAACACCGCCACCGCCGTAATCGCTAAAGAGAAAGCGCGAAAGATGAATTCCTGTAGTTTCTTCATAGGTCCCACCCTGCTGGTCACTACACTCTAAGGGGCTGGGCTGTGACCGTCTATCCGGGATAGCCTGTAACACCCGTCCCTTCCCTGCTGGTTTCTAATGCATGTACATGACCATCTTGTGCCATACAACAAATTACATGCCCGTAACATCCCTAAACCCTCAGCGGCCTCCAGCGCACTGATAATGGGACACATCCGGGATCGAAAACGGCCCGTATCTGCCGCCTTTAATTCCCCGTTTTCCCGCGTGCCTGTAAAGGAAGAGTTGCCGGGAAGACCGTTTCTCTTATAGTGCAGTTTTCTGCCACTGAGGGTCGTCTTGCAGAGCAATCAACTTGTTTCTTGACTCGACGCGTGTTCCACCCCGGCACAGGCCGCTTCGGTTGAGATATAGCGGGTGGCTGCCTTATCGATTATGGATTTTGACTGGGGTATATAACTGACTGGAGGAGTAGACGCCCCAACCTCTCGACGACCCTTTTTGGCCCGAGGGTTTCACCATGCCTCAGGTACGTTCTGTTACCTATCTGTCCGGATCGGACCCACCCCTTTTGGCCCAAAAGTGTTACCTATGCAGCAGGTACGTTCTGTCACCTATGTGTCCGGTCCCGACCCAAAATAACTCGCGCGCCCTAGGGGACGATTTCCGAACTGCCGAAATGGGGGGCGAATTCGCAAAGAATTACTTGCATACGCTATCGATCCTTGACAGGTGATCGGCCGTTTCCTGGACTGGCCAAATTTGACGTGCGGTTCTTTTTGGCCAACAGGTGCTGCTGGCGCAATTGCACGAACTCGCGATACGCCGGTCTATCGATGAATACCAAGAGTCGTTTGACATACAACAAATCGCGATTCAAAGCCGCCTTGGTTGGTTCTTGGTAGCTCAGGTCGTCTAGTATCTTTGCCAACCGCTCGTGTTTAGCCTCTCGAAGTTGGCTGATGATTTCAGGCCGAGATAGCGGAAAGATTCTGGCTTCCAGAAGGATTGCACGAGCTGTATGCGAAACCGCATACAGCATTTCTTCCCATGCTGCTGCGATGTCGCCAGTTTCCAATAAAGTCGCAGCAAGCGTCAGACGCCGCGCGGCATGGCGGATCTTCTTGTGCCAGTCGGGCCAGATGGCAGCTTCAACAGAGTTGACGATATCAAGCCACGGTTTGCCTGTAACAATAGGCACACCATACCGCACGCACCACGCAGCGAAATCGTCGCCCGCGCGGAGTCGCTCGGCGAACTGCTGCGTGGTCAATGCCTGCACGTGAAGCCGGTCGGGGTGACGCTCAACTAGCGGCGGCCGGTCGCTTATTACCAGTAAATCCAGATCGCTCTGGGAGGTGTGAGTGGATCGGGCCACAGAACCGATCAGGATAACGGAAATCTGCATCTCCTTGTTCGCGGAAGAAACTTCCCGCACAAAATCTTGCGTAAGGGATGTGTAAGTGGGCTCCGCCAACACTTAATCAGTCCTCTTCAAGGCTTACCACGAGTTCGCCAACTTCGTCTAGAAAAAGTTCGAGATGAGAAACGAGATCTTCCAGGTCAACTTCAGACAGATCTTCGCCCGGGTCACCATATGAAACATCTTTCCGGAGCTCATTCAATCTCACAAGTAAGCCGCTGATGTCAGTTTTGAGTTTGTTCTGTTCAAAGAGCCTTTTCGCAAGGTCTGCTTTTTCGTAGTGCTTTTTCGTCCATGTTGTGCCGAGTGCAGTAGCTGCCGCAACTAACGCATTCTCATACGAATAAAAACATTTCGTCACGCACTCTGCCGGCTCTTCTGGCGACCAAGAATCGACCGCCGCGCGATCCCATTGATCTCTGGCTCGTGCCAAATGCGCGTTGGCCACTTTCAATCGGTCTTTCTTGTATTTCGCCATTTCCGGCTTGAATGCGCACGTTTCTCCGACCCGGACCGTTTCAGATCAGCGCTCTTGGACACTGAGGCGCATCGGGTCGCGCCTTAATATTAACGTGGGAACGTCAGCGCTACGAGCGGAAAGAATGGCGCGCCTGGAGGGAGTCGAACCCCCGACCCTCTGCTTCGAAGGCAGATGCTCTATCCAGCTGAGCTACAGGCGCAGCTTGATCGCCTAACAACCAAGTTAGAACATAAAAGTCTGGTGCGGCCGAGTGGATTCGAACCACCACGGTATTGCTACCGCCAGCCCCTCAAGCTGGTGCGTCTGCCAGTTCCGCC
>PLJR01000173.1:2980-16524 GCA_003140295.1 Acidobacteriota bacterium | reverse complement strand
GCGATGGCCAGCGTCTCGTGCGCTTCCTTGCTGATGGAGCCGTAGGACATCGCGCCGGTGGCAAAACGCTTGACGATCTCCGCGGCGGGTTCGACTTGTTCGAGCGGAACGGGCTTCTTGGTCGGCTTGAAATCGAACATCCCGCGCAGCATCTGCAGGTCGCGATTCTGCTGGTTCACGATCTGGGCGAATTCCTGGTAACTCTCGAACTGCTTCTGGCGGACGGCGTGCTGCAGCTTGCTGACCGTGAGCGGGTTCAGCAAATGTTTTTCGCCGCGCACGCGATATTGATATTCGCCGCCCACGCGCAACTCGGTCTCCGATTCGCCGGGCTCCTGCATGGCGAACTGGTGCTTAAGCAGCGCCTCGCGCGCCAGCACCTCCATGGTCACCCCGGAGAGGCGCGAAGGAGTGCGGGTGAGATAGTGGTCCACCAGCGAGCGATCGAGGCCGACGGCTTCAAAGATTTGCGCGCCCTGGTAGCTCTGCAGCGTGGAGATGCCCATTTTCGAGAAGGTCTTGAGCAGGCCCTTGTCGATGGCCTTCATGTAATTTTTGAAAACCTTGTCCCAGCTATAGTCCACGGGAAAAGCGCCGTCGCGGTGCAAATCCTCGAGCGTCTCGATGGCCAGATACGGATTTACCGCGCTGGCCCCATAGCCGAGCAGCAGAGCGAAGTGCATCACCTCGCGGGGCTCGCCGGACTCGACGATCAGCGCCACCTGGTTGCGGGTTTTTTCGCGCACCAAATGGTTATGCACGGCGGAGAGCGCCAGCAGGCTGGGAATCGGGGCGTACTGGTCGTTCACGCCGCGGTCGGAAAGAATCAGCAGCGTGAAACCGCCGCGTACCGCTTCCGAGGCGCGGCTGCAAAGATCTTCCACCGCCTTGCCAAGCTCCTTCTCGCCGGCATCCACGCGAAACAGCATGGGCAGCGTGGTCGCAGTAATATCGCCCCAGTTCACCTGGCGCAGCTTTTCCAGTCTCCAGTTGGAGATGATGGGGTGGCGCAGCTTCAGGGTGTGCGAGTTTTTGGGCGTCTCATCCAGAATATTTCCTTCACGCCCGATGTAGGTATTGAGCGACATCACCAACCCTTCGCGGATCGGATCGATCGCGGGATTGGTGACCTGCGCGAAGGTCTGCTTGAAATAATTAAACAACAATTGCGGCTTGTCCGAAAGGCAAGCCAGCGGAGTGTCGATGCCCATCGACCCGACGCTCTCCTCGGCTTTCAGCGCCGCCGGCCCGAGAATCGCTTTCAGATCTTCGTCGGTGTATCCAAAGGCGCGCTGGCGCATCAGGATCGTTTCGTGATCGGTTTGCTGGACGTGCGACGGGCTGGGCAGGTGATCGAGAGTAATCTGATTTTCCCGCACCCACTGCGCGTAGGGCTGCCGGTTGGCAAGATGCTGTTTTACCTCTTCGTCGCCGATCAGGCGCTTCTGTTCGGTATCCACCAGCAGCATGCGGCCGGGCGCCAGGCGACCCTTCATGCGCACGTTCTCAGGTTTTACCGGGAGCACGCCCGCTTCCGAGGCCATCACGACCAAGCCGTCGTTGGTGACGAAATAACGGCCCGGGCGGAGCCCGTTGCGGTCGAGCTTCGCGCCGATTACGCGCCCGTCGGTGAAGGCCACTGCCGCGGGGCCATCCCACGGTTCCATCAGTGACGCGTGATATTCGTAAAAACCCTTCACATTCTCGGGCATGGTAGAATCGTGGTCCCAGGCTTCCGGAATGAGCATGGACATCACGTGCGGCAGGCTGCGGCCCGCGAGCGTGAGCAACTCCACCGCGTTGTCGAGTATCGCGGAGTCGCTTCCGGCCGCCTCGATGATCGGCAGCAGCTTCCGGAAATCTTCACCGAACAGCGGAGACGCGAGGATCGATTGGCGGGCGTACATCCAATTGATGTTCCCCCGCAGCGTGTTGATCTCGCCGTTATGGCAGATGTAGCGGTAGGGATGCGCGAGCTGCCAGCTCGGAAACGTATTGGTGGAAAAACGCTGGTGCACCAGGCACAGCCCGCTGATGATTTCGGGATCGAGCAGTTCCTTGTAGAATTCCGTGATCTGCGGCGCCAGCAGCAGGCCTTTGTACACGATGGTGCGCGAGGAAAGCGACGGAATGTAAAAAAAATCTTTCTCTTTCAGGTCTGAAGCGGCGATTTCGTGCTCGGCGCGCTTGCGCACCACGTATAGCTTGCGCTCGAGCGCGTCCTGATCCATCTCCGGCGCAGCGCCAATGAAAATTTGCTCGATGTAGGGTTGCGAATTGCGCGCCACGCGCCCGATCATGTTGCCGTTGATGGGCGTGTCGCGCCAGCCCAGCAGGCTCAGCCCTTCCTCGATTACGATCTTTTCCAGCATCCCTTCGCACTGAATGCGCTCGTGCGGATCGACAGGCAGGAACGTCATCCCGACGCCGTAAGCGCCCGCAGCCGGCAATGCAAAATTAAGTTCCGCGCATTCACGCTCGAAAAAGGAGTGGGGAATCTGAATCAGGATTCCGGCGCCGTCGCCGGTCTGCGGGTCGCAGCCGCAAGCGCCCCGATGCACCAGATTTTCGAGAATCTGTACGCCCTTGAGGACAATGTCATGGGATTTGGCGCCGGAAATATTCGCGACAAAGCCGATACCGCAGCCGTCATGCTCTTGGCTCGGCTCGTAGAGGCCTTGGGCCTTCGGAGGCCGCGAATATGGATAGAGTTCAGTCATCGTAATGA
Source organism: Acidobacteriota bacterium (assembly GCA_003140295.1). GTDB lineage: Bacteria > Acidobacteriota > Terriglobia > Acidiferrales > UBA7541 > Palsa-189. Next base: position 13,796 of record PLJR01000173.1, on the reverse strand, counting down.
GTATCGTGACCGGCAACGTACCCGGCGCTTCTGGTTCGCCGGATACTGGTGGCCTATCTTAAACCTCGAATTGTAGCATTATCTCAAACGTCTCAAACCCAGTTTATGTGAAAAACCATAATGGAGCGGCCACGGAGACGGTGCGCCGCCCAGGTCCAGAACGCAGTTCTAAAGGCGCGGCGCCTGCGGGACTAGGGGGCGGCGCGCTCGAGGTCCCCGGCGGCGCGGTCGATGGCCGCAGCTTCGTTTTGCAAAATCTGGGCCACGCTGAGGATCGCTCGCGCGGCCACGTCCCACTGCTTTTGCTCGATCGCTTCACGGACGGCGGGAATGGTTTTGACCGAATAGCCGGTGTAGAGGCCCGGCGCGTAGAGCTGGTGCTTGTACCACGGCCGTCCCGGCAAGCCATTAGGATCGATCAGCGCGCGTTCGGCGTGGAGCAACTCCTGATTCACCTGGCTGAGGCCTTGGCCCCCCTGCGCGCGAGCGAGCAGGGCGGCGTTATTTTCCTCAGCGCGCGTGAAAGCATGCTGATAACGATCGGCGCCGCGCCCGAGTGCCCCAACGGCGCTATCGAGTGGTGCGAAGTCAAGGTGCGGCGGAACCGGCTCGGCCTGTGGCGGCACGGAAGTAACTGTGGGGTCCGACGCGGCCAGGAAAACGCCCGCGGCGATTTCACGATTGCGCTCGCGAATGGAATTGGTCTGGGTCTCGGCCAGCTTTTCGATTTCGGTGACGTAATCTTTCACCGTGGTGCTGAGGTCGGAAAAGTTGAACGGCAGCAGCTCCGCATCAGCGAGGCGCATCACCGCCGTGCCGGAGGTTTGCGCCAGCGCGCGTCCATAGACGAAAGACGGGTCGCCGAAATGCGTGAACCAGTAAAAGTCATCATAGATCGAATGGTAGATGCCGCCTTCGGACTCGCCCCCGAATCCCAGGTTCACTGCAGCCACGCCGGTGAAATCGAGAAATGCCGTGTAATCGGAGCCGGTACCCAGCGCCTCGATGGGCCAGAAAGACTTCGCGGCGGCGCGCTCGCGTTCCTCGCCCGACGCATTCGCGACGAGCCGCGAATGTTCGCGCTCCCACAGCGAAACGCTCCTTTCTGGATCGGTGACATCCCGCGCCACTTGATTGAGAAAGGTTTGCAGGGAGTGCGAGCCTGCGACATTCAGGTATCCGCGGCTGATGCTGTCGGAATTAATGTAGGCGACGCCGTGCTGCCGCAACTCCTCCGCGTGCGTTTCCACCCACTCGGTCGAGCCGACCAGGCCCGGCTCCTCACCATCCCACGCGAAATAGAGGATGGTGCGTTTCGGTTTCCACCCTTCTTTTAGAAGTTCGCCGAGCGAGCGCGCCTCTTCCAGCTCAGCGACCAGTCCGGAGAGTGGGTCCTGCGCGCCGTTCACCCAGGCATCGTGATGGTTGCCGCGCATCACCCACTCGCCAGGGGCAGTGGCGCCATCAATTTTTGCGACCACGTCGTAGACCGGCTTCATGTCCCAATTCGACTGCATCTTCAGGTGCACAGTCGCGGGGCCCGGGCCGATGTGGTAGGTGATGGCCAGGGCGCCGCGCCAGGCCGCCGGCGCCACCGGGCCAGCTAGTGCGGCGAGCAACGGCTGCGCATCGCCGTAGGAAATGGGAAGAACGGGAATTTTCGTGAAAACTTTCACGTCCTTGAGATCGAGACGCGTCGCGTCCGCGGTGGCGCCGACGCCAGGCGTGAGCAAATCGCCCGGATAAACGGGCAAGTCGGCGACACTGCCGCGCTGCACTCCATCGGGCGGACGAAACGCGCCGTTGGGAAAAACTTCACCCTGGTAATAGCCATCGTCGCGAGGATCGGAGTAGATCAGGCAGCCCACCGCGCCATGCTCGGCCGCGACCTTGGGCTTGATACCGCGCCAGGAGTTGCCGTAACGCGCGATCACAATCGCGCCCTGGACGGAGACACCCATCCTCGCAAGCTGATCGTAGTCGTCGGGCACACCGTAATTTACGTACACAAGCGGCGCGGTAACATCACCGTCGATGGAGAAAGCGTTATAAGAAGGCAGTTGCTCGGATTGCTGGTTCGAGGTGGGATCGCCGGGCAGCGGAGGCTCCTGCAGCTTGGCGAGAAAGTGCGAAGGCGCGGTCATTTCCACCAGGCGTTCCTTGGGCGTGGGGAAAAGGATCGAGAAACTTTCGATATGTACGTCCCAGCCCCACTCCTTGAATCTCGCGGCGATCCATTCGGCGTTTTGCTTGTCGTAGGGCGAACCGACGTGATGCGGGCGAGCGGAAAGCAGCTTCATGTAATTGCGCAGGTTGTCGGGCGATGGCAAGGCGCGGAATTTCTGCTCCCACTGCTGCTCGGATTGCGAAGCGGCGGCGGGAAAACCGGCAAGCGGGAACTGCGGCTGCTGTTGCGCCGGCAGGGCCCAGGCGCCCCAGGCAACGGCCGTGAGCAGCACCAGCGTGGCAGCGCTCGGCAGGAGGCTGCGTTCGATTTTGCGACGTTCGATTGTGCGCATGGGGCGTCAGTCAGCCTTCCAGGCGCCCAGCAGCCTGCGGAGCACGACGAATTCTCCGAGATGGTACGCGTTGTGATCGGCGGCCAGTAGAGCTTCGCGCAACATGGTCTGGCCGGTGCCATGTGGAATAGGCGCGAAGAGATTCGTCGAGGGATTTTTCACCAGCGCCTGCAACTCCTTCAAGTCGTTCTGGAATGCCGCGACACTCGCGTCCCACGCCGCGGAATTGCGGGGCGCGTCTTCCGCGGGCCAGAATCCGTCGGGCCATTTCGGCGAAACGTGCCCGGGGTTGCGGCTGAATTCGAGGATATCGCGCTGGGCGATGCGCAGGTGCTCGAGCAGCTTCCACGGGCTGAAGGGAAGACTGGAAACGCGGGCGCCGCGCAGTTTGACGGGCAGCGCGCCTACGGCTTGCTCGAAATCGGCATGAGCGTTTCCTCCGCGCAACAACTCGACCACGTGTTTGCGCAGGACGGAATCCTCAGCAACGGGCTTTTCGCGCCGGGGGGTCTGCCTGCGGTTGTCGCGGCCCGCCGGCGCTTTCATGCCACACCCACCACGATTTGCAGCGGAGTCGGCGGAATGGGTTCGAGCGTGACCGAGCGGAATCCGGCATTGTCAAGCAGGCGCTGATACTCGGAGAAGGTATACGCATCGCCGGCGCGCGTCATGGCCAGCATCGTGATGCTGAATTTCGCGGTGTCGGGAGGAGTGATGCGGTCCTCGTTGGGCACGAAGTCGAGCACTACCACGCGGCCCCCCGGCGCCATGGCCCGATGCACTTTGCGCAGCAGCGTTTCACACGTAGCCATGTCGAAGTGATGCAGAAAGCCGGTGATCAGCACGATGTCGAATCCCGTGCCCAGATCCACGTCAAAGACGCTGCCCGGCAGCAAGTGGTAGCGCGTGACCACGCCCGCGTGCTGCGCGTTTTCGAGCGCGACGTCGAGCACGCTGGGCCAGTCGACGGCGGTAATCTCCGCGTTATGATTGTGCCGCGCGATGGTGATACCGAAAACGCCGTGACCGGCGGCAATGTCGAGCACTTTGGAGGGCTTTCCCTCGTGGACGCCGAGAGCGGCCGCGATGAATTCGGCGGGCAGATGCATCATCGGCGCCATGCTGCGCGCGAACTCGACCCACAGCGGATTTTCCGGCTCCATCGAGCCCTGCTCGCTCATGGCCGTGCCGCCTTTGCGAACCGCTTCGGTAAGCAGCGCGAAGGCGTGCCGGTTCGGCGTCCCACCCACGAATCTGGTGATGCCGCCGAGGTAAGCGCGCGAGCGCTTGTCGAGAAACATGGCGGAATCCGGTGTCAGAACGTAGGTGTCGCCGTTTTTGGTGAGGAAGCCGAGAATGGTGAGCGTGTCGCACAGGATGCGCATGCCGCGCGCGGATGCTTCGCAGCGGCGGGCCAGGGCGGCGGCGGTGGCATGGCCCTCGCCGATGGCGGTGAACACTTCCAGCTCGATGGCGGCGGTGAGCACGGCGGTGTCCGCATAGCGGCCGGCCACGTCAAAAAGAAGGGCTGGACTGGGCGTGGTCGCGGGTTTGGCATCCGGCATGGGTGATTCCTCCGAGAAGATTCTTCCCCAACAGTATTCGAATTAAAAATCGGAGCGCTATACCCCCGGGGCATTTGTAAGAGTATCAAACTAAATGTGTTGAGATTTGAGGCGTTTGTATGTTTCTGAAAATAGGGGACCTTTGGAGCGCGATTGCGGCTCTTGCATGCGCGACAGGCCTTCATCGGGGTGGAATCAAAGAGTGAAAACGGGCGGTTAAGGGAGCGAGGGTAAATTTCGAGCGGCACAGTCCACGTTAGCACATGTTAGCTAACAAGTAAAACCCATTTTGAAGGTACTAGTTTCGAACGGGGCGTATTCGAACGACTGACCCAGAGGTCGCAACGCATACACTGAGCATCGTTCAAAAAAAAGGGCGGGCTAGTCGCAAGGCACCGTTGCGTTACCTTTTGGCTTCGTTCAAAGGTAGTGCTACGTACAGCGAGGGACTCAGCGTGCCATGGCGTAAATAGATCCGCTCACATCGATAGCCAGGGCAAAGAGCGTACCCAGAAAGATTCCGATGCAAACGGCTGCAATGATTCTGTGACGTGGCAACATGAACGCTATTCTGAGTGCGACCGCGAAACAATTCGATAGACCGGAGGATGGGATTTTTTCAGTATCCGGGTCATGAGCGTACTGGGACCAAGCTACCAGAGGTACATGGCGAGGTACCCATAGGGAGTAAATTGGCGAGGTCTCGTTGAAAAGGCAGGCCGATCGGGCGGGGTGGCTTCCGCGCCAGCATGCCGGAACCGCTGCTCCGGTGAAAAGCGATCCTAGAGTTCGGCCGCGAACGCGCCGGCGTTTTCCGGTCAGGCGGCTGGGGAACCGATGGCGCGCCGCTGCTGGAAACATTCGCGGCAATATACCGGACGGCCCTGCGTGGGCTTGAAGGGGACGGTGGTCTCCTTGCCGCACTGGGAACACGTCGTCTTGGTTTCGGTTCGCTGGAAATTATTGCCCTGAGCCTGGCCCGGTGATTCAGTCCGCTTAGCTTTGCAGTTTTTGCACCGCTTGGGCTCATTCTTGAAGCCCTTGTCGGCGAAAAACATCTGCTCGCCGGCGGTGAAAACGAACTCCGCATCGCATTCCGCGCACTTTAGAACCTTATCCTGATACTCCATGTGCCGCTGCTCCACGACCCGCGCGGGCTGCGTGGCCCGCAGAAGCCTCGGAACGGCCGGACCGGCAGGGGAACGATGGATTCCTGAAGGGCCTGCTGGGCCGACGTTCCGAAGCTGCTGAAATGTCCCTGGGTCTGTAACGCCTAGTCCTGCTCCCGCCTTTGCTTCTTGCGCAGGCGCTTGCGTGAAAGAGCCTGCTTGGCCCGGCGTTTTTCTCCGGGCTTCATGTAGAAACTGTGCTTTTTGATTTCTTTGATGATGTCCTCTTGTTGCACTTTGCGTTTGAAACGGCGCAAAGCGTTTTCAAGAGACTCGCCTTCTTGAATGACAACTTCAGCCACGCGGAACTCACCTCCTGTCCCTTTGGTGGCCGTAAAAAGCCCCGAGCCTGCTCTCGATTTAAAGAGGGTAGCTCGAAAAGGGGGGCCCCGTGGTGGGGTTGTTCTAGCGGAGGCGAACCCCTAAGTCAAGAAGTCTTTTTGTGATTCGCGGGTATTTTGGGCTGGGGTGCCCGGCGCTCGTAAGAGTCGGCGCCGGCGCTAAAGCCGGGGAAAGGCGTCGGGCCTCCGCCAGAAAACGGCGGAAGACCCGAGATACAGCTGCAGCGCGGTCACACCGTGCACACCCACCTGCATGCGGTACTCGCGCCATGCCGGAACCAGAGACGAGGGCGGACGTTTGGGAACTCGCCCCGGTGGAAGCTAATGAATGATGGCGAGCCAGAGCCAACCTAGCGCTAGCGTGGCTATGGTCACGGGCACGCCGATGCGCGCGTATTGCGTGAAACTGATTTCCGCTTCGGGACGGGCGCGCTCGATGACAATGATGTTGGCGATCGATCCTGTGACGGTCAGATTGCCGGCGAGCGTGCTGGACATTGCCAGCAGCAGCCAGCCGGTCTGCGGGTTCGCCGAACCGTGGTGACCGATGACGTGCGGGGCAAGCGATTTCAGCAGCATTACCGCCGGAACATTGCTTACGACATTTGAAAAAAGCGCTGTAGCAACCGTGAACGTGCCCGCGCTTTCGAGGTTCCAGCGGTGGCCCCAGCCTAGAATTCGTGCCATCAGGCCGGCGTTTTCGGCTCCGCCGACGATCAGAAACAGGCCCACAAAAAATACCAGCAGGCCCCAATCCACCTGGCCGTACACCTCGCGCGGATCGCGCTCGCGCGTGATCTGCATCGTGGCAGCGCCGAGTGCCGCCACGAGAGCAGGCGGCGCGCCAGAAAGGAAACCGGCGAGCACCAGCATGGCGACGATGGCGGGCTTTACGATTTGGGGGGAAAGGCGCGGGGGCGCCGCCGAATCAGCAGATGCAGAGCGCGGCCGATTGTCCGGCAAATTTCCCGGCAAATTTGCCGCCCGATTTGCCGAAGAGACCACCGTCCTGGCGGCGTGGCTCGTGGCCTGCGTGACGGCCTGCGACACCGTGTCGGTGGGCGCATGGCGCGCGGCCCGGAGTACAGCCCGCGGTGTAGCCTCTGGTGTCGATTGTGGTGTCGTTTTTGGTATAGGGGAGGAGCGCGTGTCCAGCAGCCAGATCACCAGCCAATCGACGAACAGGCCCGCAACCGCAATGGGTCCCAGGTGCGCGAGAAACGACGTGTAGCGGATGCCGGAAAGCGATCCGATGAGGATGTTTTGCGGATTGCCGGTGATGGTGGCGACGCTGCCGATGTTGGAGGCCGTGGCTACGGCGAGCAGGTAGGGCACCGGGCGCAAGCCCATGCGCCGCGTCGCGGTCAGCGTAAAAGGAACCATCACGAGGCAAATGACGTCGTTGACGAAAAACGCGGAGAGCAGCCCGCTGGTGAAAATTATGGCGGGCAGCAGGTGACGCGGGTCGAGCTGCCGCACAACCATGTCGGCCACCCAGTCGAAAAATCCAGCGACGTGCAGATAGGCCACCAGCAGCATCATCGAAAACAACAGAACGATAGTGGGAAAATCGATGAAGCGCAGGGCTTGGGCGGCAGGCACCGCTCGGAACGCCACCATCAGCACGGCGCCGATGATAGCGGCCCCCGTGCGGTCGATTCTCATGCCCGGGAATTTCCCCAGGGCAAAGACCAGATAGCTCAGCAAAAATACGGTGTATGCGGCGACCAGCGTCACCGTTGACCATACGGGTGGAACATTACCCGGCATGCGCGCCATACCTCTCGGCTGGATTTCGCGCTCCAGCGTTGGTTCGAACCACGAATCGTTACCTCGAACTATGGCACAAACATCTCGCGCGAGGCGCGGCTGCGCCGCCACGCTCGCCGAATTACAAACACATATTGTGGCCGGGATAGCGGTTGGCTGCTACAATGCTCGCCCATATGGCAGATTGGCGGCAAATTCAGGCCCGCATCCGCAAGGCGAAAGCCAGCCCCGACGCTCCCGCGCAACTCGCAGAGCTTTACGAACGTACCCGCGACGCCATGGTCGCCTTGGAGCTGGCCCAGTGGCATGAAAAGGCCGGCGACAACGGCGAAGCGGTGCGCTGGTATACCGCGGCTGCGGAACGCTTTAGGCGTGCGCAGTGGCGCACCAAGGCGGAGGAAGCGCTTACCAGGCTGGGAGCAGCGATACCCACTTACACATCAGAAACCGTGCCGGAACCAAAAGGCGGCGATGCACGCGCGGCCAGGCGATCTGCAAATGCGAATGCTGCTGTGGCGGCCCCTGCCTTGGAAAAGGAGGCGGAAAAGTCTGCGGAAAGCGCGGAAGAAGCCGCAGTAGATACCGCTAGCGGGCCCGACGGGGACGCGGAAGAAAGCCCGGCGGAAACGGCGGCGCAGGCCGCAGCGGAGGGCGACGCGGCCGGCAAAAAGCGGCGGCGACGCGGCCGCCGCGGTGGGCGCAAGCGGCGTTCGGGCACTGGTGCTGCGCAGGCACAATCAGGATCAGCGAATGCTGCGGGGCCCGGGGGCGCTCCGGCTGCCGTGCCACTGGGTTCGCGGCAGTCTGGCGGGCTTGGCGGGGCGACGTTCCCTAACCCTTCACCCGCTGCCGAGCTGTCGGAGCCGCAAAGGCGTGAGTTTGGTGGTACGCAATCGCGGCCCGCACCTCCGCAAACNNGCCTTTGGCGGAGCGCGACGTTAGCCCGCCGGCGGAACGCGGCTACGAAAGCGCTCCGGCTCCTTCCTGGCAAGGACGTACACGCGCGGGCGAACCGGCCCTGGCTTCGCGTATTTCGCAACTCGAGTCGCAGCTGCGGCGGCTGCTGGCCTGTCCGCTGGGAGCGCTCGATGATGCCGATCTGGCTCCGGCGGGGCCCGGCGTGCTGCTGCTGTCGGATTCCGACCAGGTGACGCACTATTACATCGAGTCCTGCCAGACCTTGCGCATTGGCATCGGCAACCTGTTGCGTGGCGGGCGTGGGAGCAAAGACAGCGGCTTACTAAAAGCGCGGATGGCGGAAAACCTGGGCATCGCCGAACTCCGTGTGTCGCGCTATCTGAAGGAGCACTGCGCGGTGCGGTGGCTGCAGTTGGACGAAGGCGCACCGGAGCTCGCGCATTTCGCGATCGCCGTGCTGCGGCCGGTGGTAAACGAGTAGGCGTTCCCTAAAACCTGCAAACAACCCCCTGTTTTCTGTGCGACTTATCAGCCAACGGAGTGTCCGGGCGCTCGCCGCAGCCGGCAGCCGCGAATCGACCCGATGACGGTTTCCGTTGACTGCCGATGGATGCCATTCAACCCCGGTTTTCAGCCTTTTGGCATATCCGGCTGGACGCTCCGAGCGTGCGCGGGCCAGACTGGGTATCGGAAGTGTCTTGTAAAGGACAGTAACAGAGCAGGGCAGCCGTCCTTTGCAGTGCAACGTCATTTATAGTTACACGTTTTAAATACCAGTTAGCTGACACAAATGGGTCGCGTAGACGACTCTTTTTTGTTCGCCGGGTTTTGTTAGTAGGGCAACGGGCAGCCGATCGCGTTCATATCCAATTTTAAGACAGGAAAGTGAGGGAATACGACATGCCTAGGAAAGTTGGCGTGAGCTCGAAGGCGTGGAAGGTGGTCGACAACATAGCCTGCAGGACCGCGGGCGTAGCCTTCGACACAATTCAATTCTTCAACAAGCATAATCCCAATCCGAATTTCACTCCGAAGTGGTCGGATAAACCGCTGCTGAAGTCGTGGGAGAAGTCCAAGCCCACGCTCGGCTGGCCGCGGCAGACCGATTCGCTGTGCCCGGGATGCGTCAAAGATGCGCGGGAAGCCATCATCAGCGGCCAGAAAGACTGGCGCGACCTGATGTACGAAAAGGTCGGCGAGATCAAGGCCCAGATTATCGAGCGCGACGGCCAGGTCTGGATGGTTAAGGAGTGCCCCATCCACGGCACGTGCGAAGACCTGATGGCCATCGACTCGCAGTTCCTGAGCTGGATTGAAAAGAATTTTCCGGGCCGCGATATTCCGGCGCATAACGACGAGGGCCTGCACAAGCACGGTTCGAGCACGGTGCGGTACGGCCGCGGCTCGGTGCTGACCGTGGACCTCACGAACCGTTGCAATATGATGTGCGATCCCTGTTTCATGGACGCCAATCAAGTGGGATACGTTCACGAGCTCTCCTGGGACGAGATCCAGGAAGTGCTCGACAATGCTTTGAAGATCAAGCCACGGCGCCAGCTTTCCGTGCAGTTCTCGGGCGGCGAGCCGACCATGCATCCGTATTTCCTGGATGCGATCCGTTACGCTCGCAAGCTCGGCTATAACAGCGTGCAGGCGGCCACCAATGGGATTGAGTTTGCCAAGAGCAAGGATTTCTCGAAGAAGGCCTTTGAAGCCGGGTTGCGCTACGCCTATCTGCAATTCGATGGAATCGGAAACGATGCCAACAGCCACCGCCAGGTGGGCAACCTCTTTGACGTGAAGCTGCGCGCGATCGAGAACATGCACGCCGCCGGTATCGAGATCATCCTGGTCGTGACCATTGTGAACAGCATCAACAACGATCAGGTCGGCTCGATCGTGAAATTCGCGATGGAAAATCCCAAGAAGATTTCTTTCGTGGCATTTCAGCCGGTTTCGTTTACCGGCCGCGACGAGGACATCACCCCGGAGCGCCGCTTGCGCCAGCGCTACACGCTTTCGCACCTGGCCAACGACGTCAGCAAGCAAGTGGGAAAAGTAGAGCCGACGCGCGACTGGTTCCCCATTTCGCTGATCAGCGCCTTTTCCGCTTTCGCGGATTTGTCGCACGGCCCCGAATCGCAATGGGGCACGGTAAGCTGCGGCTGCCACCCGAACTGCGGGGTGGGCACCGCGCTGATGATCAACAAGGAAACCAAGGAATGGGCGCCGGTGCCGCGCTTCCTGAACGTGCCGCAACTGGTCGAGGACGTGAAGAAGATCACCGACGCGGCGCGTAATAAGACTTTTTCAAACGTCATGATGGGCTTGGCACTCCTCAAGAATTATCGTCCTTACGAGGCGCCGCCCAGCCTGGCATTGAAAGATCTGTGGAAGAAGTTCGACAAGTCGTTCGGACTCACGCCGGGACACGTCGAACGCTACGGAGACTCGGGGCCGAACCGCACGTTCGAAGATACCGAGAAGCGCCGCAAGGCCGACCCGTGGAATTTCCTGTTCATCGCCGGCATGTG
>PLJR01000173.1:0-2966 GCA_003140295.1 Acidobacteriota bacterium | reverse complement strand
GGTACAAGACCCACGGCAAGCACCAGATTTACGCCAAGGGCCGCGCGGTGGACCTGGACCAATACGAGCATTCGCTGGTGATTGACGCCGACGATGCCGCACGCGTCCGCGAACGGGAGCACGACATTCCCACGACCGCCGCGGAAGAAGACAAGCAGCGCCGCCGCAAGGCCCTCGAAGAGGCTGCCAAGGTGCGCGCCATTTACGAAGAGATGGTGCTCAAGAAGCCGCAGCAGTCGGTGGTGCAGATTGGCTCGGTGCAGGAGATCAAGCACGCGACTCCAGCGTCGTCGCTCACCGGCATCGCGAACGCCGCGCCAGGCAATGGCAACGGACACGGTGCGGTGAAGCACGAGGAAGAAGTGGCCGCGCCCGCGGGCGACTAGCCGGGGGCTTCGTTGATCGTCTTCGGCGCAGCGAATAGGGTGTGAGAACTGCGGAGGCTTCAGGGTTTTTCAACCTTGGGGCCTTCGTCAGTTATAGGACAGGTTATAGTTATAGGATCGAGATATAGGGGCGCACGGCTTGCCTATCTACGAATACATTTGCGGGGACTGCGGCGAGCGCTACGAGCAGATCGTGCTTTCGCGAGCGCAGGCGATTGCCTGCCCAAAATGTTCGAGCCGCAGTCACACGTTGCAGCTCTCGGTGTTTAGCGCCCCGGCTAAATCCTCAAATGGAGACAAGGGTGCCACCGTCCGGCCGGCGGGTGTATGCTGTGGTTCAGGAGGTTGCGGCTGTAACTAGCCGCATCTGAGCATGCCGTTGGATGAAATAACGCCCGCAAACGAAGGTAACCTCACCCGAATCCGGCGCGCCGCGGGCGCGGTCTGGCAATGGCTTCGCGGCTTCACCGGCGATACCGCGTATGAGGGCTACCTTCGCCATGCCTCGGAGTGCTCGGGGAAGCAGTTGACCGCCGAGGAGTTTTACCTCGACGATATCGAACGCAAATTCACACGCCCGAACCGCTGCTGCTAACACGTCTTTTCGGTGCTCCACATTTCTTTCGATCATCCGCATTCCCACACAGGACGAGCGGCCATTTTACGGTGTGCTGCTCCCAGCTTTGGGCAGGGTCGCCGCGGATGGTAGAATCTCGCAGGTAGAATCCGCGTCGAAGTCCGGCGTTAGAATCCACCGCAGTTACATCTTTACGTAACGAGAGGCCTCATGGCACACGCGCGCCGTATCGGAGTTCTGACTGGCGGGGGAGACGTTCCCGGCCTCAATGCCGTCATCAAGAGCATCGTGCATCACGCGATGCCCCTCGGTTACCAGGTGCTCGGTATCCGGCGCGGCTGGGAAGGAATGACGCACCTGCGCCAGGGCGCCGAGCTCGATCCGAACTACATCCTGCCGCTCGATTACGTGAACACGCGCACCATTGACCGCACCGGCGGCACCATGCTGCACACTTCGCGCGTGAATCCGCGAAAGATGCGTGCCGGTTCGCTTCCCAAGCATATTCCGGAGGAAAAGCTGGGCGCGATGCAAGTCGGGGAAGGCCTTTACAACTTCACGCCCGTGGTGCTCGACAACATCGCGCACCTGGGACTCGACTACCTGATTCCGATTGGCGGCGACGACACGCTGAGTTTTGCCGCCACGCTCGACGCGCAAGGCGTGTCGCTGATCGGCGTGCCCAAGACCATGGATAACGATGTGCAAGGCACCGAATATTGCATCGGATTCTCGACCGCCGTCACGCGCGCCCGGGAAGCCATCAATCGCCAGCGCACCATTCTCGGCTCGCACGAGCGGATCGGCATTTTCCGCGTATTCGGCCGCGATGCCGGTTTCACCGCCGTCTATTCGGCTTACGTTACCGGCGGCCGCTGCGTGATTCCCGAAATTGAGTTCGATCTCCAGAAACTGATCGAGCTTTTGCTCGAAGATAAGCGCAACAATTCCAGCCGCTATTCATTCGTCATCGCCTCCGAGGGCGCGCTGTGGAAGGGGCAGTCCCTTTCCGAGTGGGGCGAGGCGGATGCCTACGGCCATAAGAAAAAGGCGGACATCGGGCTGGCGCTGGCCGAGGAGATTCGCAGGCACACCGGCGAAGACACCATTTCGAGCGATTTGACCTACGAGTTGCGCGGCGGCGAGCCTGACTTGGTCGACTACCTCGCCGGCACCACTTTTGGCAACATCGCCGTGGACCTGATTCGCCAGGGTATCCGGGGCCGCCTGGTGGCGATACAGGGCGGCAAGTACACGCACGCCGCGCTGCCCGATCCGAAAATTCCTCCGCGCTCGGTGGATGTCAGCAAGATGTATAACCTCGAGCGCTGCCGGCCGGAATATACCGGCAAGATTGGCCTGCCGTTGATGCTGACCTCTGTGGAACCGTAAACTCGCGCGGCTGTGCTAACATCTATTGCGCGGGCTCAAAGTCGAGAGCCCATACCCGTAATCGTGCCAGGTAACCTTCCCGCCGCAGCCGTCGTCAAACGCGTAGTGGCCCAAAACTGCCGCGCACGAAAGATGGTGTCGGGCAAATTTTGTGCGGCAGTCCATCACCGGCTCGGGGTGGCGCACGCGGCGTCTCGCGCGATATATCGTGGCCAGCATCTTTAAAAGTATCCTTAAAAGAAAAGCATCCTTAAGCGTATAAAGGCATCCTTAAAAGATTGAAAATAGATGTCTAACGAAGAAAATCAGCCCAAACTGTTCACCCTCACCGAAGCCGAGCGCACCCGCCGCGAACTCGAGCCCGTGCTGATCGAGGCAATCGAGGTGCGGCGGAAGATTGCGCCGCTCGATGAGGAGCTGGGCGCGCTGGCCGCGCGGATCCAGTGGCTGGGCGGCATGCAGGTCCCTTACGAGGAGACCGCGCGGGTGCGCGTCGATCGCGATCGCCTGGCCGATTCGCTGCAGTCCGCCATCGAAAAAATCAGCGCCGCCGGCTGCGTGGTCAAAGATCTTGATATCGGATTGATCGATTTTCCCGCGCTCATCAACAA
>PLJR01000061.1:6112-8026 GCA_003140295.1 Acidobacteriota bacterium | reverse complement strand
ACGCGGGGGCCAACCGTTCCCCAGCGCGGCGCCCAGAGTTGGCCAATTGGGCCGTTGGGAACGGTCTGAACGCTGCCGTTTTGCACTTGCTGGTAAAACGAACTGCCAGATCCCAGGTAGAAGTTGGAATCAAGGTTTGGATTGTTATTGTGCTGAACGCCGTAGTGTTCGTAGCGGACGCCGTAGTTGAACGTCAATCGCGAGGTCACCCTCCAACTGTCTTGCGCGTATAACGCCCAATCCTTATAGGTGTCGCTGCGATTGAACTGCGGATCGGTCAAGGGATAGGTAAGTGAACAGTTGGGGGTGATGATGGGGTTTCCGGCAGTCCCGCCTCCGGTATAGGCCCCCACGGCACAGGGGAACTTGCCCGCGGGATTGATCGCCTTTTCGAATTGATAAAGGGTGCCACTGGCAAGGCCATCCAATCCATTGGCGACATTACTTTTCCCCAGCGATTCGATGGCTTGCTCGAACGCCCCAAAGCCGCGATCCAGCTGAATATAATTAAACTCCCCGCCGAATCTCAGGTTATGCCGACCGCGTGACCAGGACACATCTTCATTGATTTGAAACGAGTTCTGCGGGCCGCCGAATGGGAGCCCGCCCGTTGCCACGTTGAAGTCGAAAAATCCCGGAAGCTGGACGGGCTGGCCGTGCAGAATCACAGAACCGAAATTTACGTTGTACAAAAATAGCGTAGGTGTTTGCTGGAGCGCGGTATTGAATTGATCAGCTTCGGTATCCCTGAAATAGCTGAATTTCGTGCTGCTGAGGACAGACGAACCGAAGTTACGATTGAGCCCGATCAGGTAGTTGTCGTTAAAGATCGTCTGGGCCACATTGTATTGCGGATAGGGGCTGGAAAAGTAGGCGCCAGGCAGGGCCGCCAGGCTTTCCCTTCCGTAACGTAACAATAGTTGCGTGTTGGGATTCATTTGGTAATCAGCCCGGGCAATCAGTTCGTAGGTATTCTCCGGAAGGTCGCCTCCGGCATCTTGCGGCGCGGTGTAGTTCACCAATCCGAACGCCGGGGTGCTGCCGGGCACTTTGGTAGCAAAGGCCCCGCCGGCGTTAATGGGCAAGCTGGAGGCCGGGAGGGTGCTCACAAAATTGAATGTCTGCGGCCCATACGCGTTAAACCAGGCCCTAACGTTTGCAGGCATCAACGCCAACAGCTGCGGTGTCGGCACGTAGGCCAGAAGGCTGGCGCTGCTGCGGACGCGCAGCCACTCCGTGCTCTGATAGAAGAAAAGCTTATCTTTTTTGATAGGCCCGCCCACGTCGTAGCCAAATTGGTTTCTCGTGTATTGCCCCTTGGGAATACCGTTGGCGTTATTATCGAAGGTGTTGGTGGTATATGCGGAGAGGCGGTTGAACTCCCAGGCATCTCCGTGAAAGGCGTTGGTTCCGGATTTTGTGACAACGTCAACGATGCCGCCTGACGCCCGCCCGTATTGTGCGTCGAAGTTATTGGTAATGACGCGAAACTCCTGCACCGACTCCTGGGGGAGGAGCAGGGCAATAGTGTCGTCGAAAACGTTAAGGTTCTCTTCGCCGTCCAGCAGGACTTCCGTGCCCGTCGCCCGCTGACCGTTGATACTGAAGCCCACTCCCCGATAGGCTACCGTGTTCTGGCCGCCACCCGTCCCCAACTGCGGATTGTTAGTGGACATGGAACGGTCTCCGCCACTGACGTTTCCCGCCAGCGCTACGAAGTCGTAAGGATTGCGTGTCAGGCTGGGAAGCTGGTCGATTTGTTCCGGCGTCACCAGTTGCGATACTTGCTGGCTTTGCGTGTTGATTTCCGCTCCGGCTGCCGCCACCTCCACCGTAGTGGAGACTGCAGTGACCGCCATCTGCGCGTCTAACGTGACATGGCTGCCCACGCTGACTTCAGCCCGCAAGGTCGAG
>PLJR01000061.1:0-6081 GCA_003140295.1 Acidobacteriota bacterium | reverse complement strand
CCAAACGCACGCGTGGAGAACAGGGCGAGGATTAATGCCAAATACAAAAGGCTCACTCTGGGCTTCATATTCACTCCTTGTAGAGCAAGGATCTGATTACACCCACTGTCCCCGTTTCTGAGTGATGGTTGCGGCTTAAACGGCGGGAAGGGAATACAGCGTTTACCTTGAAACTGAAGAGCAATAGCTTTATCGGTCTAGCTATATATACTTACTGATAATTTCGATTGGCGCATCAAAACCCCTAATCGCAATTGCGCCATGCAGTTAATCGCTGGCCAATATGCGACAATGGCTGTATAGGCCCGTCTTTGCCGCCCTGCTATAACCTGTCCGTATTCGAATTTCGCACTAGCATCCAGGCCACCTAGCTGCATTCGCATCCGCCCACTGGGGCGCTAAGCTAAGGAGGAAAACATGTTTGGAATTATCGCGGGGGTTTTGATCGTGCTGTGGCTGCTGGGATTCCTGGCATTTCACGTCACCAGCGGGCTAATCCACATCGTACTAGTAATAGGGCTGATCCTGTTGGTAGTCCACTTTGTTACAGGGCGATCTGCAGCTGTTTGACGGTCGAGAGCTTGTTCAACTGTAAATTCAGCGCGTTCACGCAGCGCCACCGCGCGACCGAGGGTGGCGTTGCGTCCTCGGCTGCGGATGCGCGAATAAAACAACTGCTATAATCGGGCCCACCGAGGACGGCCATCCTGTTTCGGCACCGGGAGTGCTAGCGGCGAGAAATTGCCGTCGCACTTTAAGGTGCGCGCCACACGATGAAGGATGACAATCTGGAACTTGCGGCGTAAACTCGCGGCGCTGCTTCGATTTGCGGTGCGAGACGTTTCAGGAACCAGAGTGGCCCACCCTAGACGCTTTTTGCTCTGGACAGTCTGCTGTGTCTTTCTATTTGTATCGCATGCCGGCGCTCAAACCCTTTCCAACCTAAGCGGCACTGTCCGCGATTCGACGGGCCTTCCGATTAGCGGGGCACAGGTCGAGTTCCGACCCCGGACCAGTGCCGACACCCGGTTGACGAGCACGGATGCCCAGGGAAATTTCGCCATTTCCGACGCCGTGGGGGGCGGAACGTTGTTGGTGCGTTATCCGGGATTTAAACCCGCGCAGACCGAGATCGCCCCTGGTGCCGGTAGCGAAGATCTGCAAGTGCAATTATCTCCAGCCGCGACAATGGAGAGGATTGTAGTTTCGGCAGGCGGCACCGACCGCATTCCTCCAGAACCTGACAGCAGGTTTGTGGTCCCGCGCGAGGAGTTGGAAGTCTCCGGCAGCCTGGCCATCGACGAGGTTCTGCGGCAGGCTCCAGGTTTCACGCTTTTCAGGCGGTCGAGCAGCCTGTTTGCAAATCCCACTACTCAGGGAGTGTCGCTGCGAGGCGTCGGATCAAATGGCGCGAGCCGCGCCGGCGTATTTCTCGACGGGTTCCCCTTGAATGATCCGTTCGGCGGATGGGTGTATTGGACCCAGGTGCCGCGAGTGAGCCTGGCAAGCGTGGATGTCTTGAACGGCGGCGCTTCAGACGTCTATGGCGGTGGCGCCCTGGGCGGGGTGCTCAACATGCAAAGCTGGCCTGTTAATGAGGACTTCGTTCACGTGGAAGCTTCGTACGGGACGCAAGATACACCCGACGTGTCTTTCGATGCTGGTCTGCTGTTGGGAAAGTGGGGACTCTCCGCGACCGGACAGGCGCTGCGCACGGACGGATATGTAGTGGTGCCGGAAAATCAGCGCGGAATTGTGGACACCCCGGTTGGAACAGGCGATTTTTCCGGGGCGCTGCAACTCTCCCGAAAATTGGGCGAACAAGGGCGGTTCTTTCTTCGCTGGAGTTCTTTTGGGGAGAGCCGGCGGAACGGCACCCCGCTGCAAACCAATGACACGAACATGCCGTCGGTCGGTGTGGGCGCGGACTGGACGCTCTCCAAATTGGGCTCCTTCTTCGTCCGGCTGTACGGCTCCGACGAAGTCTTCCACCAGACATTCTCCTCTGTGGCGGTGAATCGTAATTCCGAAACTCTAACGGATCGGCAGAGGAGTCCGTCGCAGCAAATTGGCGCTGCCGTGCAATGGCAACGCACCTTCGCAGGCACAAATACCGTCAGCGCCGGCATCGAAGCGCGCGATGTCCAGGGTCACAGCGCCGAAACCACGTTCAATGCGGCAGGGCCGACGGCGAACGTAGATGCCGGCGGACGACAGCGCACGCTGGGCTATTTTGGGCAGGACGCGATCCATTTTGCGCGGAATTGGTCACTGACCTTGGGCGCGCGGGTCGATTCCTGGCTCAACAGCCGGGGCTACATGGAGCGCCTGCCGCGTCCAGCAGGCCTGGTAACCGCCACAATGTTTCCCGCACGCGGGGAAAATGCTTTTAGCCCGCGGATATCGGTGCTGCGCACGTTCAAACGCGATATTTCCGTCAGCGCGTCCGTGTATCGGGGCTTTCGTGCGCCGACACTCAACGAGCTATATCGTAATTTCCGGGTAGGCAATGTGGCCACCAATGCCAACGCCGCATTGCGCGCCGAAATTTTAACTGGCGGCGAAGCCGGGGCCAGCGTGCGCCAGTTGAACGGACGCTTGATCCTGCGCGGCAATTTTTTCTGGAGTGACATTTCACGCGCGGTGACGAACGTGCCCGTCGCGTACGCGCCCGCATCGTGCGTAGCCAACCCCGCTGCATGCACCTTGATTACCCAGCAACGGCAGAATCTCGGGGTGACTCGAGCACGCGGCGTGGAAGTTGCGGCCGAACTGAGAATCGCGAGGCGGTTACAGCTTTCCGCGGGTTACGCCCTTACGGACAGTGTCGTCCTCAGCGCTCCAGCAGAACCGGCGTTGACGGGCTTGGCTGTCGCCCAAGTGCCCAAGAATTCGTTCACGGCCCAGTTCAGTTATATCGCGCCTAACTGGACGATCGGCGTACAAACCCGTTTTACCGGTAATCAGTTCGACGATGCCGCAAACTTGTTTCCACTCGGTCGGGCGTTCACCGTGGATGCCGAACTTTCGCGGCGTATTCCGGCGGCCCACACAGAATTGTTCGTTGCCGCCCAGAATCTCTTTGATGATCGATATATGATCGCGCGCACCCCGACCACCAATCTCGGGCCTCCCGTGCTGGCCCGGACGGGGATTCGCTTCGAATTCCATTAAACCTTGGGCCTTCGCTTGAGCCCCGCCACAGAGCACGCCGATATCTATTTGGACGATTGCTGCTCTGGGCGTTTTCCTTTACCGCGGGAGATTCGCATCCGCTCGTGATAAGATTACGCGGAAACGTGCTCGCTGGACTGCAGGCGGAGGAGCTATTTCGCGGTCAAGTTCAGGCGAGCGGTCGGCGGGCTCGCCTGCATGGAAAGTATAGAAGATGATGAGGATGTGCGCGTTGCGCCACAGGAGATTGGGTAACCGGACTTGGCCCCGCTACGTCTAAGCCAGCAGAAGTATTTTCCTTGTGTCGCTTGTCTGCTGCGGGGAAGTCTGACTTGAAATGGGTGCATATGAGTAGCTGGGAAGATGTGCGTATAGCCGCGCGCCTCCGGGAAGCGGTGTGGATGACTGCCTGCACCATGTTTTTGATCGCGGCCATTTTTACTGCGGGCTGTGCCAAGCAACAGGCAGCCGCGCCGCCGCGAGAGGCGGTGCCCGTCTTAGTGGGCAAGGTAATCCAGAAGTCGATGCCCGTTCAGTTAACCGCGATTGGCAACGTGGAGGCCTACTCTACGATCTCGATCCGGGCGCAAGTCCCTGGCGAGCTCCTCGAAGCGCATTTCCAGGAGGGTGATTCTGTCAAAAAAGGCCAGTTGCTCCTTACGATCGACCCGCGACCCTATGAGGCGGCGCTGGCGCAGGCCAAAGCGCAACTGGCCCGCGACAAATCCGTGGCTGCGAACGACCGCTCCGAGGCACAACGGTATATGACGCTGTTCGACGCCGGTATCTCCGCGCGCGAGCAGGTGGACTCCTTTAAGAGCGCCGCCGATGCCGCCGAAGCGGTGGTCAACGCTGACGAAGCCGCCATCAAAACGGCCGAACTCAACCTGGAATACTGCACGATTAATTCGCCCATTGACGGGCGCACGGGCACACTAATGATCAAGCCCGGCAATCTGGTAAAGGTCGCGGACGTCCCTATCGTGGTGATCAATGAAGTGAGTCCGATCTATGTGAATTTCACCGTGCCGCAGCAATACCTGCCCGACGTGAAAAGATACATGGCCCAAGGAACCCTGCGTGTTGTAGCGGCGGTCCCCAGCGATCCCGGCGCGCCCGAGGTGGGCACGCTGACGTTCGTGGATAATGCGGTAGATCCCACCACCGGAACGATTCATCTTAAGGGCACCTTCGCAAATTCGCGGAACACCCTGTGGCCCGGCTTATACGTGAATACGACCTTAACCCTGTCCCAGCAGGGCGCCGCCACGGTTGTCCCGGTCCAAGCCATTACCGCGAGCCAGAAGGGATCCTTTGTATATGTCGTGAAATCGGACAACACGGTGGAATCCCGGCCCGTGGTTTCATCGCGTTCCCTGGGCACGGACGCGGTCATTGACCAGGGCCTGAAACCCGGCGAAACGGTGGTGACTGACGGACAGACGCGCTTGATTCCGGGCGTCAAAGTGGAAATTACGAATAGCTCCGTACCAGCCACTGCGCCGGTAGGCCAAGAGAAGAATCCCGCGAACGGTACCGATCCGGCGACGCCGTCGCCAAGGACAACACCATGAACATACCGGCGACGTTCATTAAGCGCCCGGTGGCCACCGTTTTATTGATGATGGGGATTCTCCTGTTCGGAATAGCGGGCTATCGCTCGCTGCCGGTCAGCGACTTGCCCAACGTGGATTATCCTACGATCAACGTCGGGGCCAGCCTGCCCGGGGCTAATCCGGACACGATGGCCGCGGCGGTCGCTTTGCCGCTCGAGAAACAATTTTCCAGCATCGCGGGACTTGATTCCATGGTGTCGTCCAACCGCGTGGGTGCCACTTCCATCGTGCTGCAGTTTAGCCTCGATCGTAATCTCGATGGCGCCGCGCAGGATGTCCAAGCGGCGATCTCGCAGGCCGCCAAGCAATTGCCGCCCAACATGCCGGCGCCGCCGTCCTACAGCCGCTTCAATCCCGCAGATCAGCCGGTCATGAACATCGCTCTGACTTCAGCCACGATGCCGCTCTCCGCGGTGGATGAATATGCGGAGACGCTGATTTCTCCGAGCATTTCGACCGTCAACGGTGTCGCCGTCGTGCAGATTTACGGACAATTCAAATATTCTCCGCACATTCAATTGGATCCGCACGCGCTCGCTACCCGGCAGATCGGCATTGACGAAGTCCAGACTGCCTTGAGCAACGGGAATGTAAACCTCCCGACCGGCACGCTCTGGGGGCCGCAGCGGGCTCCGACAGTGCAAACCAATGGCCAGCTCTACAGTGCCGCCGATTTTGCCAACTTGATTGTCGCCTATCGCAATGGCGCACCCGTCCGGCTGGCGGATGTTGGCCGCGTCGTGGCCGGCGTCCAAAACGATAAGAACCTGAACTTCTATTACGACGCGAATTCGCCGCACGGAATTGTGGCCATTCAGCTCGCGATCTTCAAGCAGCCGGGCACCAACGCGGTGCAGGTAGTGGACGGCATCAAAGCCATGCTCCCCCGCCTGAAGGCGGCCCTGCCGCCCTCGGTGAACATGTACTCGTTGTTCGATCGTTCGATTACCATCCGCAATTCCGTGAACGACGTGAAGTTCACGCTGGAGTTGGCGCTCTTCCTGGTGATCATGGTTATCTTCCTGTTTTTGAGGAATATTTCCGCGACCACCATTCCGAGCCTGGCGCTGCCGTTGTCCCTGGTGGGCACTTTCGCCGTGATGTACCTAGGCGGGTATTCACTCGACAATCTTTCGCTCATGGCGCTGACGCTTTCGGTGGGCTTCGTGGTCGATGATGCCATCGTCATGCTGGAAAATATCGTGCGTCACATGGAGCAGGGCGAGACCGTCATGGAGGCAGCCTATAACGGCTCGGAGGAGATCGGATTCACGATCCTTTCGATGACGCT
>PLJR01000387.1 GCA_003140295.1 Acidobacteriota bacterium | reverse complement strand
CAAAGGCATCGCGAGCGGCCCATGACGCGGTGTCAGAGATTAACCGGAAGCATTATAAGCAGGGATTGTTCTCGGTGGAGCTTATCACATGGGGCAAGATCGAAGCCTTGTTGGACGAGCACGAGGGCGTAAGGGATCAATTCGAGCAGACAATCGGTGGACAGCGGGCAAGAGAAATGGCGGAAAAAGTGTCCGCGATCCACGAGGTCATCGTCGGTAAGCCTCCCGCGAAAAACCCCAGCACGGCGCAGCCCGAACAGCCAGCCCATATTCCAAAAGCCGACCCGCGCCGCTTTGCCATCGCAATGGCGCATTTCACGCACGATATCAATCAGCAAGTAGAACTTTTAATCCTTGAGTCTATTCGGGATCTTCGTGGCGTACAGATACTCCGGTTTGATCGGACACTCTCGGCAGAGGGACCGATACCCGATGAGAGTTTGCGCCATGCCCACGACGCCGCGCGTGCGCTACTTGCCGAATCTTCGGCGGATGTGTTGTTGTGGGGTACGGTCCTCTCTCACGATGGCCGCACAGCGCCGCGTCTCTTTTGGACAACAGCCGGAGCGGGCCTACGGTCCCGACAACCGTACATCCCGGAGAATTTCCAACTGCCGGAGCTTTTTTGGGACGACCTAGTGGAGATTCTGAGGCTGCTTGTGGTGACGCGAAGCGCCGAGCTTTTTGCTCGGCGAGGCAGACTGATCGCGGCGGAGCTCGCACCCTTCGTGGACAAGGTAAGAACGCTCGTTCAGTCGGGCCACGCATCTGACCGTTGGGCCTCAGGAACGACCACCCGGGTGATGTTCGTCCTTGCCATGGCGCTCCAGCAGCTAGGTCACCAGACAAGTGCTCGTGACGCTCTTTCGGAATCTATCGGCTATTACCGAGAAGTTGTCGTCAGGTGGCCGCCGGATAAATTCGCTTCGGACTGGACCGCCGCGCAAAACGGTTTGGGTGTGGCTCTAGGGGCACTGGGTAACCTAGAACCCGACTCGGATCACTTGCAGGAGGCGCTCGAGATTTTTCGGGATTTGATTGCGCGCACCGCCAAAGATGATTCTCTCGAAACGCTCCGGGCGTCGGCACAAAACAACCTGGGCAACGCTCTTTTAATACAAGGGGAACGTGAATCAGGTACGGAAAAACTTGAACAATCTGCGGAAGCTTACGCTGCCGCATTGACCCTGTGGACACAGGCAAGATTCCCGTTGGACTGGGCTTCCTTACAAAGCAATCTCGGCTATGTCCTCCAGATAGCGGGGGCGCGCTCTGGCCGAACGGACCTGCTGCTGTCGTCCATTGCGGCTCATCGTAGCGCTCTCGAGGAATGGAAACGGGACGAAGCGCCTATGTACTGGGCGAACGCGCAGAACAATCTTGGCAACGCCTTGAAAGCTCTGAGCGAGCGTCAACCCGGGATTGAGTTGCTCGAAGAGGCAGCCGACGCTTATCGACGTGCTCTCGAAGAGCGCGCCTTCGAAGAGGCTCCTCTCTCTTGGGGAGAGGCGCAGAATAATCTGGGAACAGCGCTTACCGAGATTGCGGACCGTAGTGGCGACCGCAAGGAACTTGGCGAAGCCGTCCAGGCCTTGCGCGAATCCGTAAGGGTGCGGACGCGCAAGGCTGTGCCCCTGGGTTTCGCCTCATCACAGAACAATTTGGGCTATGCCCTCATCAGGCTCGGCGAATTCGAGAATGATGCCCGTCATTTTGAAGAAGCCATCCGTTGCTTCCGCAGCGCGCTCGAGGTCTGGACGCGCGAGGCGGTGCCTTCCCGTTGGTCGATCGCTCAACAGAATCTCGGCGATGCGCTTGCGAGCTTAGGAAAGAAGGAGAAGAGCTTGAATTATCTGGACCAGGCGGTCGCCGCCTATACGGAAGTTCTGGAAGAGAGGGATCGCCATCGGGAACCGCTTCTTTGGGCTTCGACCCAGGCTGCCTTGGGACGGGTCTGCTTTCTGAAGGGAGAATGGGGATCCGGCACAGAATCGCTCGAGGCTGCCGTGAAACACTTCAACCGCGCACTTGAGCAATATCGTGATGATATCGTCCCATTCGCGCGCGCGGGAATCGAGTTCAACTTAGGAACGGCGTTACGAGTTCTCGGGCAGCGAGAAAACAGCCCCGCTTTGGTTTCGGAGGCTTTGGAACACCACGCCGCCGCGTGCCGAAACTGTCTGCCTTATAGCCCGTACTGGGCACTGAGGGCCGCGGAGGCCGCGGACGAGGATATGAACATCCTCAAAGGAATGTCTAATTCGCCCAACCACGCGACAATTGTGGCGAAATATGATTGGATTTCAAATCTACGACGGAAGCATGCTGGACACGAAATTGGACTAATGCCAGTGTACAGAGTGGTTGTTCCGGGTACGAGTGGAAGCGAGAAGCCTGATTTTAGTTTGGCCCCAAGGAGAGGTGACAAAATTAAGGATGGTAGTGTCATCTGGGAAAACGCTGGCAAGTATTCATATTGCAAGCAATGTGCCGAGTTTCTCAGGCCCCAGCAGCCACAATCGTCTCGCTGATTATCCAGCCGGTTCCGTGTGCGTCGTGCCGCTTGCGGATCATAGATGAGTTCTGTGTCTGGCGCACCGATGGCGCGGTCGCAAGCCAGGCGGTGAGTGACAGCGTGTTCGCGAGCTATTCCGGGCCAGAAGTCCGCTTGTGTGAAGCTACATCTCCAGCCACGGTTGCGACCGATTCTGGCTGGACGACGGCGTATCCGGAAGTTGAGACGGAGGGACGTAATGGAGTTTCGATGATGCTATTGGGCGAAACGGAAGTGAGCTCGCGGGGACGCAGTTTTATGAAAAAAGCCTAGTGGGCGCGCGTTCGTGACTTGCCGATCACGCCCGACAAACTCCTTACCTGATCCCGGCATCGCCCCACATTGATGTTTGTGAAAAGAGCTATGAATGTTACTCGGATCAGAAAATGAAGAATCCCGTACCCAGCGACGCGCTACGTAATCCCACCCAGTACAATGTCGCGGCAATTTCCCGGCTGGAACACGACGCCCTCGATCGCCGAACCGTTATCGAACGAATCAGCGATGCCATCGCCCGATTTAATCGGCAGCCTCGCGTTTCTCTCCCTCCAGGTGCTCTTCTTTGTAATTTGGGGCACGGTGAACCTCAGGCCCCTACAGGGCACCAAGGCGTTTGATCCCTTCCCCTTTGGCATCTTGGCGCTGATAGTCTCCTCCGAAAGCGTTTTCCTGACGATCTTCGTCCTCATCAGCCAGAACCGAATGTCTC
The DNA here is from genome assembly GCA_003140295.1 of Acidobacteriota bacterium. Classification (GTDB taxonomy): domain Bacteria; phylum Acidobacteriota; class Terriglobia; order Acidiferrales; family UBA7541; genus Palsa-189. The sequence goes on along the minus strand of PLJR01000387.1, from coordinate 835 downwards.
GTCAATCGGAAAGGCGCGCCCATTTGGACCTGCAGGTGAGCATGCTCGCCGAGCAGGAGTTGACCACCGTCCTCAAGATGCAGGAGAAAATCTGCGAGCATTTCGGTATCAACATCGAGTCCGATAAGAAAGACGTAGCGGGGTTCAGGGAGACCACGGACGTTCAAAAGCTAGCCAGCGAACTGGAAGACAAACTCCCGAGTGACACTCGCTGACCAGTCAGCGAAAAGCAGACTCCCCAAGTTGTTGATAAAAGCGGGCGCGGGCCGTCTCACAGCGGCAAACTTTGCAGCGCCATTTCGATTACGTGTTGTAATTTATCGCGGCTTGCGCCGCCCGCAGCCTGGACCGCCATTCCATAGACGATTGTCGCGACGTAGCGGGCCAGATCGGCAGGGTTGGCAGTGGCCGGCAAGTCACCTTCTGATTTCGCACGCTCGAGGCGCCGGCGTAACGCAGCCTCACCCGCCGCACGGTACGCGGCCAGTTCCTGCCGGATGGAATCGCCCGCCGCGCCGCAGGCAAGTGCACCTTGCACCATGAGACATCCGCCCGGATTGCGCGGCGCTGTGTTCAAGTCCGCCGCACCCCGCAACAATCGCGCAATGACGGCGCGCGCGGTCGGCTCCTTCAATGCTTCTCGGGTGTAGGCCGCCGGCCCATTCAAATATCGCTCGAACGCCTTGCGGAACAGCGCTTCCTTGTCGCCAAAAGCGGCATAGAGGCTCGGACGGTTGACGCCCACAGCTTTGGTCAGGTCCGCCAGAGACGTGCCCTCGTATCCTTTTCGCCAGAACACTTGCAACGCACGGTCCAAGGCTCGGTCGATATCGAA
>PLJR01000281.1:7830-7955 GCA_003140295.1 Acidobacteriota bacterium | reverse complement strand
TTTTTGTATACTTAGGCATATTTAATTACTATCGTCCGAAGAGCAAGACGGCACTTTTTTCATCTCAAGTTACTTCCGGGGAACTATATGGCTCGACAATTTAGGGGCCCTGCCATGCAGGCCGC
>PLJR01000281.1:5095-7765 GCA_003140295.1 Acidobacteriota bacterium | reverse complement strand
CGCTGGGCAGGAAGTTCATGCAGCCCGTGCGCGGTCTCGTGACGTGGCTTCAGTCGAACTGGCGGACGATCCGAGCGGCACGGGAGAGATTCGAGCGACGGGCGCAGAGGTCGCAAGGCGTCCTGAGCGGTGCCTCGACTTCTGGGAATGTGGCACGAAACCCCGGCAGGGAGGGAAAAGTCAGTTTCCGATAAGCCGGGCCGTCTCAATGGGTCGATGCAAGCCTAGCTCGAAGTCTACTTGCCGGAGTCTCAAACCCCAAACGTCTTGCGAGGACGTTGATTTAAACGCAGTGCCGCGACGCAGCCCGAGAATCCGGATGAAAGGATCAAAACGTACTTCAAAGAGGTTGCCTTTTCATAATGCGTTTATCAGGACCTGTTCGCAGCGTTTGACAAAGGCATTCTCGTAGGATAAAAGAGATTCGCTATCGAATGACGATACAGACACATGCGCCGGTAGACGATCGTGACCTTTACGCGGGGTTGATCCGCTTGCATATCCTCCATCACGCCGTCGAGGGCCCCGTTTTTGGTCTGGGGATGGCGGAGGAACTCGGCCGGCATGGTTATCACATCAGTTTGGGCACATTGTATCCGCTGCTGCATGGCCTGGAAAAGAAAGGCTATCTCCGCTCGACGCCAGTACGAAATAGAAAGTCACTCCGTAAGGTCTATCGCGCGACACCACTTGGACGCCGGGCACTTAAGGCCGCGAAATCAAAGGTTCGGGAGCTTTTCGGTGAACTCATCGAGGGTCACTGAAGGGATTGACGCCTGGCACGCGAGAAAAGTCTGGGGATTCGGGAGGACTACTGGTGAAAGCAGCATCCGCGCTTTTGTTTCTGGCGATACTCTTTGGTTCGGTTGCTGCTTGGGCCGGCCCTCCGTTTCAAACCGACGATCCGGAACCCATCGACTTTCGCAATTACGAGTTTTATACCTTCGCGAACGCCGACGGCACGCCCGCCGAAATGGATACCGCAGGACCGGCTTTTGAATTCAACTGGGGTGCGCTTCCCAACACCCATCTGCACATCATCCTGCCGCTCGCAACGATCTTTCCCACGAACAATCCCCAATACGCGCCAGACTCAATTGGGCCTGCCCTGTCCGGCCTGGGCGACATTGAACTGGGCGTGAAATACCGGTTCGTGCAGGAAAGCAAACATCGCCCCATGATCGGAACGTTCACCATGTTCGAGATGCCCACTGGCAATGCCGCGAGGGTTTTGGGTGTCGGCAAGACCTGGTACAAGGTGCCCCTCTGGGTTCAGAAAAGTTTCGGCCCTTGGACCACCTATGGCGGCGGAGGAGCGACGATCTTCCATCGTTCGCCGGGATATCGCAGTTTTGCTTACGCGGGCGCACTCGTGCAACGCGATATCGACAAAAAATTGACCCTGGGTAGCGAAGTCTTCTATCACGGAGCCGAAGGCCCTGCGACGCCGCTGAACGCGTCGGCAGCCCTGCTCGATGTTGGCGGCTACTACAAATTTCGCGATCCCGGTTTTCAACTGCTGTTCTGTTACGGTCACACCATCGCCGGTAAAACAGAAAACTACGCCTACCTGGGACTCTATTGGACCTGGGGCCATAAATCCGACAAGAAAGACACCGCGATGAACGGGATCGATCGGCCCAACGGATGGGGGCATTTGTCGCCGGGAACGCGAAGCTTGCTGCCGTGAACATCACGGGGAGCGACGCGATCCTTTTGGCGCATGCCACGTTTGGTGTTCTTGCTACTCTATCTGCGGTGTGGGTGTTCGTCGAAACGCTGAATGCGCAAGAGCAGAACGCACAGCGCATACGAAGGGCCGCCTTCGCTGTAGCAATCTTCATGGCGGCGGCGTGGATTGTCGGCGGCTATTGGTACCTGCACTTTTACCCGGTCGAAAGGATCATAATTTTGAAAGGACCGTGGCCCTTCGCTCATAAACTGTTCATGGAAACGAAAGAACACCTCGTGCTGATGACGCTGATCCTCTCTTTCTATCTTCCCATTGCGACGCGGGATCAGCTGCATGCTAGTGCGGCCGCGCGTCGGATGGTATTGAGCGTGGCGATGCTAATCGTTCTCACGGGTCTGACAATTGAGGGCGCGGGCGCGGTGATCGACCATGGCGTCAAGGTTGCATTGCTGCGCCCGTCGCTTACAGGACGCGCAAAATGACCACTGACGCCGTAATACTAGGGCGCTCCAGCGCAGGGTTTGGCATGGCGGCAGGCATCACGGCACTTTTCAATACGGCGCTCGCGTGTGTGAAGGATGCTTACCGCCCGCTACAAAATGTCATGGATTCGATTGCGGGGAATAACTGGACGACGCAAGGTTTGGCCGACATCATCCTCTTCGTAGGGTTAGGGCTAATTCTCTCGAATATTCGTACGGTCCAAACGATCAAGCCGGATCACTTGATTTTGTTTTTGGTTGCGGCGGTTGCGGTTGCAGGCGTCGGACTCTTCGCTTGGTACGGGGTGTTTTAGCGCAGGACCCTGCAGGCAAGGCAAACGGATTCCGATAGCGTCACGTTGTTCGTCCAAGTCCCGAGAAGCGCTGCCAGCTCAACCGGTCGATGCAACGCCATCTGATCAGTTGATCCGACCATACTTCCTCTGGGGAACCGATCTGTAAGGCCGTACTTAATCAGAACCTAAACAGGGCAGT
>PLJR01000281.1:0-4981 GCA_003140295.1 Acidobacteriota bacterium | reverse complement strand
TGGCCCTCCACGAATCGATATTCTGCGCTGGCCTGAGCCTTCAAAGCCAAACCGCTGCAGGCCCACAGAGTAGGAGTGATCAGGCTCGGAGATAAGCTGCTTGGGGGTTGGTTGTCGCCGCGCCCAGTACCGTGGAAAAAGAATGTGCCTTGACATTAAGTTTTATTAGTAACAGGCTGCGCAAAACAGCCCCGGCGGGTGCCGTCACGAAGTGGCCTAAGAAAGGAGAACCCACTATGAAGCCGGGTCGCCTGTTCCGTTTGTTGTCCTTTCTCGATCCACTCTCTCTTACAAAGGTATCGTTTTTTTACATGGATTACCCGATAGACAGCCAGTTTCGCCGCGATTAACCTCCGATCCAATATTCCCCAGGCAGCCAGTAAGCGAAGCATAGGTAAGCATTGTGCGGAGTCAGACGTGAAACCGTGGCCCAGCATTGCCGGTGTTGCGGCTCCCCCCTGGGGAACCCGATATTCGCCGCCGACGGGCGAATCCGCTCTCCCCATGTTCCAACGACTTGGTTTCGATATCCTTTCGCTCGTACGGAGGCAGAGATGAAGCGAACTCTTCTGGTAACAGCAGTTGCCATAGCGGTTTCCTTGATGATGTCGGCGCCGGCCGCGCATGCGGACGCGTTCACGTTTGTGGCCAATCTTACGCAAGCGCTTGAGGTTCCTGCCACTGGTTCATCGGGAACCGGCTTCGCCACCGTGGCGCTCGATACGGTGGCGGACACCATGCACGTGGACGTGACCTTCAGCGGACTTTCAAGCGGCACTACGGCGTCGCATATCCACTGCTGCCTGCTATCTCCCCTTTTGACTGGCGTCAACGTTGGCGTCGCCACGACGCTTCCTACATTTACGGACTTCCCCTTGGGAGTTACCTCCGGCAGCTACGATCATGTCTTTGATTTGACGCTTGCGTCGAGCTACAACTCGGCCTTCGATGGCGCGACCGTGGCTTCGCAGGAAGCAACGTTGATCGCTGGCATCGAATCGGGAGAGACCTATCTGAATATCCACACCACGAACTTCACCGGTGGAGAAATCCGTGGCTTCCTGGTGCCGACCCCGGAGCCTTCCACATTACTGTTGCTCGGTGTGGGCCTAACCTGCTTGCTGTTCCTGACAAAAAAGAACCGCGCTCAAAGAGTTTAACGCGTCCGCGAGCAGCCGCCTCCAATCTGTCCCACCTCGTCCCCGGCTACAGTCACAGGCACCCTAACCGAAGCCGACGTTATCGCCGTTCCCGCGCAGGGCATCGACGCTGGAGCGGATGGCTTCTCTGAAATGATCAAGGCCATCAAGAATGGGGCGGCCTACGTCAACGTACACTCAGTGCTCCATCCGTCTGGTGAAATACGAGGTCGCCTAGGAGGCGGCAACAGCAAGGGAGATGACGGACAAGACCACGGCGGGCACGAGGGACACTGAAGAAGCCCGCCATCGAATAGGATGTCGCGGTTTCGCTCAAATCAGCGAGGAGTGAAAACTAGGGTCTCGATGTTTCGCTGGGCTGGTGTGATAACGAGGCCCGCTTCGTCACGGAGGCGATCGAGAAAATCGTTATTCTCAGTCTCGCTCGGCTCTAGATGAAATGCGAATTCGCCGCTCAGGTTGGTTTCGTTGACAAGGGGCGGTCCAGTTTCATCTCAAGCAGCCGGCAGAACTTGTCCATTGTGCCCTCGACCGAGATGCCGCAAATGGCAGTGACACTGAACACTGTTGGCGTGGCTGTGACACCGCCTAGACCAGGGCCTGTACGGGCCTCGAACCAGAGGTGGCTCAAGAACGATATTCGGTTCTTCTCCGGCGGAGCCAACACGGCTGGAGGCTTCTGATTCCGTGCAGTCACAACATAGGCATCCAGTGAGCGATCCTCGCGCCTAGCGATCATGTGGAAATGAGCGTCGATTCCTTGCCGGAAGCGGTCGCACATTCTCTCCTGATCTTCTGGCTCCGGCAGAACCAGCGAACAATCGTAACGCCTGCCGTCGTCCAGCGAAGCGGGGAGCGCGATACGAGCGGGATTGATGTTGTACAGCACGCAGATGATGCCTTTCAGGTCGAAGCCTTCCAGACTCCAGAAATCCATTCCGCTATAGTTCCCTGTACCTTCGACATGAGTCGGCAAGACGTGAAGATGGTAGGACGGTGGGAAATTCGGCTTGTGGTCATCGGGACGAAGCATTCGTGGTGTCCGTTATGAACTAGGGTACAGAGATGCCGGGAGGGGGGCAAGAGAACCAAGCGGTCACCAACTGGCCCCAGTCCGTTTCATCAATGGAGGTAATCGGAGCCCGGATTTGTAGGAACTTCTGGCGATACTGGACGGCGGGAGGCGCCTGTGCCGGGGGCAGCCGCGCGAATTGCCCGGAGATCTATCTCCCAGCGCATTGGTTTAGCTGGTCGAGGCTCGATATTGCGCGCTTCGTATTCGAGGTAAAGCGGAAGGGCGCCACGGTTGCCACGACCTAGCGCGGTATCACCTGTAGCTCGCAATGAAACCTGAAGCGGCCAGTCAGGGCTTTTCGCTATGGCCTCCCACGAACCTTCTGGAGAGTCGCACCGGTCGGCGCGTAACCGGTCTACGAAGTGAGTAACACACGCGTCTCCCGTAGACGGCACAACAACCCAAAAAGTGCGAAGGCGCACAGGCTCAGAGGCGGAAATTATTTCGGTCCGTATTAAAGAGTCGCCGATGATTTTCCAGTTTACGACGGTGGTGAGTCCCGGGCTGATCTGTTCGTTGGCCTTCCCGGCCACTACGGTCCACTGTTTCCATACCGCACGGAGGCTCGTTCCATCTGGTGATGAAGTGATTTCGTCCGCTAGATCGCCGGCGACGAGTACCCGGCCATCCTCGAGTTCCAGATACGGGTCAGTACCGGCGCGAATTGCTCAACCGGGGCCGCGAAACCGGGAAGGCCGTATGGAGCCGAGAGGTAATCGGCGACACCTGGGTGCGCGCCTGTAGTAATTGGCAACGCGAACCGCAAATCTCCCCGCCGCACCAGCCAAACGCCTGCCGGGCGGGGCGCCTTGCGGAAATATTCGAATCGGGATATCGCCGGGAGTGAAAGGGATGTGGCTATCGACTCGAGGCCTTCCCGCTTCAGCGCTTTTTCGAAATAATATTGGGAATTCGCGACCTTCCCAAAAAATCCGGTGGTTCGCTGCCACTCTCTCTGCGGATTAATATAGTCGTAGTGGCCGCGGCCGTAACCGAAAACATTCAGGAGATGGCGGTCCGGCTGAAAGCTGTCGTTCAGCGAGCGCCAGGCAAGATAATACGCCGTTGCGAGGTCTGCCAGCGGAGCCGGACGAAACTGGGGATAGCGCGCCACAAAGGCGACGATCTCCATCGTATCCATATAGCTGATGGCCCCGAGGCTTCGCCCCCAGGGATAGCTATATCCATCTGGGGAGAGCAGGTCCCACCAGGTTTGCATCTGAGCTTTGAGCGACGGTGCGAGTGCTGCTATCAGATCTTGACGGTTGGCGTCTTGCGCCGCCTCATAGACGTAGCGCGCATACTCATTGGAGTAGCGATCAAACCGGCCCGTGGGAAACGCGTCGTCGGCATATAGATTTCCGTTGGTAAATTGCTGGGCGGCGCGGTCCAGGACGTCATTCAAATATGTGCGATCGGTAATGAGGCCGAGCTGCGCATCCATTGCGGCAATACGCGCGGCCACGCCGAAGTAGTTCTCAGGAAGATTGATGACTTTTCGCGTGGCCGGGTCGTAGAAGCGGGACGGGTCGAGGAGCGAGCGCCACGCGTTGGTTTGTTCCGGGCTGAGCGATTGCCAAACCGGGTTGGCGGCAAGATCGGAACCAAATTGCCGCAAAGCCAAAGCCGCGTAGAGTTGGGCGAAAGATTTCCCGCCGTTTTTTGACTCGATTAGACCCATTTGGCCGATCAACTGCGCGACGTCGCGTCCCGCAATGAGACCCTCGCCCGAGAGTGCCGAATAGATTGCGAGCGTACGCATGAAAGTGCCCCACGAAAACTCGCCCGTTGTGAGGGCTCCGACGACACGCTGTTGCGGCGGATCGAGCGAATGGATATCCGCAACGTGGGCAGCGATTTCGCGACCAAGGAAATCTCTTACTTCACCAGAGAACTGCTGCGTCGATACGGAAGGTAGCGCGTGAGGGCGGGCGACCGGCTGCTGAGCGCGCGCCGAGAATACACAAGCAACGAGGGCGAGGAGCAGCCTGAGACTTTTTTGCCGGGTAAAATCAATCACGAATGTCTCCCCACGACGCAATCTATTGCGCGGGCTCCAACTAGAGCCCGCGCCCGCCGTTGACCCGCGAGCCCTGCTTGAAAGCACCGATTGAAAGCATTGATTGAAACCATCCAGAGTTTGGCAAAGCGAATTGCCGGTCACAGATAGTCGTCTCGGATCGGCGTAAAAACATCGATTACGACCGAGGATTCGAGCGCGGCGGCCTGGTGTTCGATTCCNNCCGGAGACAACATAGGCGATCTGATCGTGAGGGTGGCTATGCCGGGTACCGATCCACCCTTTGTCCATGCGGTGCTCGGCAAGAAACAGCTTTTCATTGTAGGCGCCAATGGAGCGGGTCAGACCGGGGTCGGGCGTAGTGAGCCGGGTTTCGTTCGCCGGCATGACCATGACGTCAGGAAAGGGCTGTTCATTAATTTTCATAAATTTTCATATAGGACTTTCATAAGGCTGATCTCCGGATCGAGATTCGGCNNTTGCGAGAGCCGCTTCACCCTCTGCGCGCGCTTCACGCACCGCGGCGACGTATCGACGCGCTGCAGCCGTGATGTGCGCGTTTTCGCCGGGCTCGAGAGCGCCGGCGGGAACCAGTTCGCTGCCGACACCCAGTGCCGACGCACCAGCGCGAATGTACTCCGCGACCGTGGCGAGGCTTACGCCGCCAGTCGGCACCAGCGGAATCTGGGGAAGCGGCGCCCGTAAGGCCCGGATGTATTTCGGCCC
>PLJR01000143.1 GCA_003140295.1 Acidobacteriota bacterium | reverse complement strand
GACGGCGAGTTTGAGATCGATTTTAGCGCTTCCTCGAATCGCACCACCACGACCCGCTCGACCACGGGGCTTTTGATGGAAGCGATGCGCCTGCTGGACGAAGAAAGCGGCGCCCCGCTCGAAAGCTGATTCGCAGCGCAATTAACGGGAAGGGATCACGATGCGCGTGGCATTGATCACCGTCAGCGATTCGGCGGCCCAAGGCACCCGTCCGGACCGGTCGGGCCCAGAATTGGCTGAGCGTTGCCGCAAGCTGGGCTGGGAAATCGTCTCGGCGGAGATTATCTCCGATGACCGCGCCGCGATCGAGGATCGACTGTCCACGGTGGCGGATTCCGGGTCCGCCGATTTGATCCTCACGACGGGCGGCACCGGGGCGGGGCCGCGCGATTCCACCCCAGAGGCCACGATGGCGGTGTGCGACAAAATCTTGCCTGGAATTGGGGAAGCGATGCGGGAAAGCGGCCGGAAGGGGAATCCGCGGGCCGCACTTTCACGCGCGCTGGCCGGGGTTCGTGAGAAAGCACTCATCGTCAATGTGCCGGGAAGCCCGCGGGGCGCCCTGGAATCGCTTGACGCAGTCGCCGAAATCCTTCCGCATGCCGTGGAAGTGCTGCGCGGCGCGCGGCATGACTGATCGCGACCCTTTAGCGACGGTCATTGACCGCGCGCGCAATCTACCTAAGAATACTCACCCATGACTAATCCTTTGGATCGTAAAAAGCTTGCCGTGCTCGGTGCCGGAAAGATAGGCGGCATCTTGCTGCGGGCCTTCCTGGACCAAAAATTGGTGTCGGCCTCGCACGCTGTCGCCACCGTGCGCCACGCCGAACGGGCTGAAGCGCTTGGGAAACAGATGGGGATTCGCGTCTCCACCGATAACCGCGCGGCCGCGCACGGCGCCGATGTGATCCTGCTGGCAGTCAAACCGATGCAAATGGCTGACGTGCTGGACGAGATTCGATCGGAAATCACACCGAAGACGCTGGTGGTATCCACGGCGGCCTCGGTGCCGACAAAATTCATCGAACAACACCTTGCGGACAATGTGCCCGTGGTGCGCGCCATGCCGAACACCCCCTGCGCTGTCGGGTGCGGCATGACGGGAATCGCGAGCGGCAAGCATGCCGGCGCACCACACCTGGAGCTGGCGCGCGCGATGTTCGGAGCCGTGGGCCGCGTGGTCGTGGTTGATGAAAAGCACATGGACGCCGTTACCGGCCTTTCCGCGAGCGGTACGGCGTTCGTCTACGTGATTCTGGAGTCGCTGGCCGAGGGCGGCGTGAAAATGGGATTGCCGCGCGAAATCGCGACGCTGCTGGCCGCGCAGACCATGCAAGGCGCAGCTCGCATGGTGCTCGAAACCGGCGATCATCCGGCTCAACTAAAAGATGGCGTAACCACTCCCGCCGGATGCACGATTGACGGCATCCTCGAACTGGAGGATGGCAAAGTGCGCGTCACGCTTATCAAGGCCGTGGTGAAGGCCACCGAACGCGCGAAGGAATTAATGTTCGACGAGGCCTGACGCCTTCCCACTCGCTTGGAGGCGGCGTCCGGCTTGTGTTACGATGTGCCGGTAAAATTCAGGATGCCCACGCAATACATTCCGATCATCATATTCGCTTTGCTGGCCGGGGCTTTTCCAGGCGTGACGCTGGTGCTCATGAAGCTGATCCGGCCCGATTCCCGGCCCGTGGGCGATAAGCTGAAGCCTTACGAGTGCGGCGTACCGGCGGAAAGCGACGCGCGCGGCCGTTATTCCGTGCGGTTTTATATCATCGCCATCCTGTTCGTTATTTTCGACGTTGAGACAATTTTTCTTTTTCCCTGGGCGGTACTGTTTTCGACCCATCAGGAGGGCTTCCGGCTTTCGCCCGTCTACGGCCTCGTCAGCATGTTCGTGTTTCTGGGCATCCTGATCGTGGGCTACGTCTGGCTGTATCGGAAGGGAGCTCTCGAGTGGGTGTGAGCCTCACATTGGCCCTTACACTAGGCACCGTGATCCCGGCAGCATTTGGCGGCCGGGATTTTTTTTGGCTTTACCACCGGCGGTTTGGTCGAGATTTCGGGGAGAAGCCGTTGACGGCCTTTTCCGCCATGTGTTAGAAATTAGAGTTTAAGTCTGACCTCCGGCCTCTATCGTGCGCGCCGGCGATTCCGCCCGACTAATGACCAACGACCCAGAGGAAAAGCAGCCGCCTGTCCCACCCCAGGCCGACAAGCCTGACGCTCCGTCTGCGCCCTCCAGCACACCGGCGAGCGACGTCACGGAAAAGCCGGCCGTTGCCGGAAAGCCCGTTGCCGCGCCGCCTGCGCCCGCGGTCGGAGCAGCGCCTCCGGTCACTCCGCCTCCGACAGCCGCGAAACCGGCAGCACCTGCCGCGGTATCTGGTGCTCCTGCGAAGCTCGCTGGCGCTGTTCCGCCCAAACCGGCCCCCCCCGCCAAGCCGGCTGCTCCACCCCCGCCGAAAGAAGGCCCGGTTCCGCTCGATAATGACCTGGCGAAGCGCTACAAAGCGCGCTTTGGCGGTGGGATTCGAGAATCCTGGATCGACCGCAAGCAGGCGATCCTGGTAGTCGCCCGCGAGCAGCTTCTGGAAATTGCGCGTTACACGCGCGATGACGAGCAATTTGATCTGCTGGCGGATCTGACGGCCGTCGACTGGCCGAAGCGTGAGAAGCGCTTCGACCTGGTGCTGATGCTCTATTCGTTTGCGAAGAACGAGCGACTGCGTTTGAAAGCGCATATCGCTGAGAACGAAACCGTGGCGAGCGTCGAAAGTGTGTGGCCCACGGCTAACTGGCTGGAGCGGGAAGTGTACGACATGTTTGGAATCGTGTTTGAAGGACACCCAAACCTGAAGCGCCTGTTGCTGCCCGAAGAATGGCAGGGTTTTCCGCTGCGTAAGGATTACGACATCCTGCAGCAGGACGATGCCTGGGTGCGTGAAAATCTGAATATCGAGAGCGGCCAATAGCGGATGGCAGACCGATACATACCCGGCGGCACCACCGTCGAAACGACGGTTCTGGGCGCCGACGAGATCATTTTGAATATGGGACCGCAGCATCCTTCAACCCACGGAGTGCTGCGGGTAAAGCTGCATTTGGACGGCGAAAAGGTGGTCGGATCGGAGTGCGTAATCGGCTACCTGCACCGCGGGGTGGAGAAGATCGCCGAGCATCGCACTTACCAGCAGTTCGCGCCGTACGTGGACCGCATGGATTACGTCGCGGCGGTCTCGAACGGGCTGGGTTACTGCGAAGCGGTCGAAAAGCTGATGGGCGTGGAAGCGCCTCCCCGCGCGCGCGTGATTCGCACCATTCTCACCGAGATGCAGCGGATCGCCAGCCATCTATTCTGGCTCGGCACCCACGCCCTCGATATCGGCGCGCTGACGCCGCTGTTCTATTGCCTGCGCGAGCGCGAAGAGATTCTGAAAATTTTTGAGAAATATTGCGGCGCGCGCCTCACCACGCACGCGTTTCGCATCGGAGGGCTGCAGTACGAGGCTTACGACGAACTTGAAAAAGACGTCGAGCGATTTTGCCAGGATTTCGATCGCAGAGTCGATGAATACGAGACGCTACTCACCGAAAACCGCATCTGGGTGGGCCGCACCAAGGGCATCGGCATCCTGGGCGCCGCGGACGCCATCGCCATGGGCGTTACCGGGCCGGTGCTGCGTGCGAGCGGCGTGCAGTGGGACATTCGCAAAGCCGCGCCGTATGCGGCTTACGACCAATATAGCTTTATCGTGCCCACGGGCAAGAACGGCGACACCTACGATCGTTACCTGGTGCGCATGGAGGAAATGCGGCAATCACGGCTGATCTGCCTCCAAGCTATCGAGAATATTCCGACGGGGCCGATATTGGGAAAGGTCGGCAAGGTGTTGAAGCCGCCCCCGGGCGAGGTCTATCACGCGATCGAGGCGCCCAAGGGCGAACTTGGCTACTACATCGTGAGCGATGGCACGACGCAACCGTATCGCGTGCGAATTCGGCCGCCTTCATTGATTAATTTGGAAGCCCTCGATCAGATGGTGCGCGGGCACTTGGTGGCCGATGTCGTCGCCATTATCGGCACGCTCGATATCGTGCTTGGAGAAGTCGACCGGTAAGGTCCGTCCGAATCAACGAAGCAAGTTCGCGGCATTCGAGCAGCAGTGGGGTGTGGGTACCGGTGAAGCTTCCGGTAGGGTGTCGAATGGAGCGGGGTTTGGGGGTCCCGAAGATTCCTTGAATTTGAACGCCACAATCGAAGCGGTACTGCCGTATCTGTTTCCGGTGCTATTTGCGCTGGTAATCGTCGCGGTGCTCCCTCTTATCGCGGGGTACATCGTTCTGGTCGAACGCAAGGTCATGGCGGATATGCAAGTTCGCCTGGGCCCCATGCGCGTGGGCCCGCACGGCCTGCTGCAGCCGATCGCCGATGCAGTGAAATTGCTGCTAAAGGAAGACATCATTCCCGAAAGCGCCGACAAGGTTATTTTCTGGGGAGCGCCACTGATCTCGGTGACGGCGGCCATGTTGGCGCTGTCAGCTTTGCCTATCGGGCCTTTTTTTCAAATCGCCGACCTAAATATCGGGCTGTTATTCGTGCTGGGCATCAGCTCGCTGGGTATCTTTGGCATCGTGCTGGGTGGCTGGGCTTCGAACAGCCACTACTCGCTGTTGGGCGCGCTGCGCAGCGCGGCCCAGTTGGTGAGCTATGAAACATCCGCAGGCATGGCGGTGGTGGGTACGCTCCTGCTGGCGGGGACGCTTTCGACGCGCGGCATCGTGGAAACGCAGGCCGATCACGGCATATGGTTCATCTTTGCGGCGCCGGTGGGATTTTTTATTTACCTCGTGGCCTCAATTGCGGAAACCAACCGCGCGCCTTTCGACATGCCGGAGGCCGAATCCGAGCTGGTGGCCGGCTACATGACCGAATACAGCGGCTTTCGCTGGGCGCTGTACTTCCTGGCCGAGTATACGAACATGATCGTGGTGTCTTCTATCGCGACGACATTGTTCCTGGGCGGGTGGCTGCGGCCGTTTGCGGGCACCGCGCTCTTCAACTTTCTCGATTTCTTTCCAACACTGATGATGCTCCTGATCGCGGGTTATTGCTTCTACCGTGCGCCGAAGCAGCCCGTGGCGGTACAGAAGATGTTCATGGTCGC
>PLJR01000278.1:300-3822 GCA_003140295.1 Acidobacteriota bacterium | reverse complement strand
ATGGCGATCACCACCATCAGTTCGATCATGGTGAAGCCGCGGCTGCCGGCCACCGTGAAGCGTCGCCGTGAGAACCGTTGTGAGAACCCTCGTGATAAAAAGTTCATCCGTCCCCGCAAATTTCTACCAGTCGGAATATTTCGTGCCGTCGAGCGCCATGGCGCTCGAAAGTGAAAACACGTCGAACACGTCTTTTCCGCCCCAACTGTTGGAACCCGGATCGTCCTGCACCGAGCGCATCCCCCATTCGGCGTGGCCGGTCATCGGGTCCACCGGGACGCGCCGCAAGAATCTCACGTGCTTGATCGCGTCGCCTCCGCCGCCCGCGAGTGCGTTCGACCCGCCGGGATTGGTGGCATTGCCTCCCGTGCTGGTGGGCGCCGAGGAGGAACCAAATGGTGTCGAGGCAAAAGCAGACTGCCCATTGGGAGCCGCGCCCGCGGCCGTGCCCGCTGCTGCCTGCGATGCGATCTCAACTCCCTTGACCAGCGTCTCCATATCCGGGGGGTAGCCTTCGGTGCCGGCTTCTACGCGAATCAAATTGCGATCGGAGGCATCTTTGTACCGGTCGATGGCGTCACGCATTTCGCGCAGGTCGCGCCGCAACTCGGCCTCTTTTTGGCGCTTGACCGTGAATCGCGCCATGGGCATGGCCGCTGTCGCCAGCACCAACAAAATAGCGCAAACAATGATCAGCTCGAGCAACGTCATGCCGGCCTGCGCCCGAGCTAGATTATTTCGCGGCGGGATTGCCGTCCGGGATTGCATCCAAAGGCTCTGCTGGGCCACTTTCATCTACGCCATTTTAAGCTACGCGATGGGCTGCACGCACGGGCTACGTGCTAGGGCTGGACCTGCACCCTGGCTTCACCGCTAACCACGGGAATCGCGCGCTGCTGGGAGTCGCGCGCATTCACCTGCAGAATCGAGATCGTCGCATTTCCCGGTGCCACGCCGCGAATGACGATACCAAATACCGTGCCGTTCCCGCTGACGCCCGGCGTATTCGGCATGCGCGTCGCCGATACCACGGCTTGTCCGCGCTCCTTGTCGATTCTTTGCACCACCGCAATAGGCTGCGTTCCGCCAGAGAGGAATCCGCCCTGACGCACGTCCTCAATCTCCACGACCTTGGGGTCGTACTGTAGCAGCATGGGGATGGAGTAGAGGTCCTGCGCGTTTTGCACGACGACGTTGATGGTCGATGTGCTGCCCGCCTTGAGAGTTGAGGTGTTGGGTTCAAATGCAATCTGGGCACCGGCACCCGCGCCTTGCGGGGCCCCAGGCGGCGTACCGGGTGCAGGCGCAGGTGCACCTGCGGCCGGCGTTGACGCTTGTGCGGGAATCGCGGCTGGCGCGCCACTCGGTGACAGCACCTCGGATTCGAGCCGGATTTCCGGATTGGTATCGGTGCCGGACGCCAGGCTGCGCAGGTTTTCCGCGGTGATGCCCGGCATGCGGATAATGTGCGGGATCACTACGATCAGAACCTCGGTGTCTTCGTTCTGCGTGGTGTTGTCCGCGCCGAAATATCTAAGGATCGGTATGTTGGCGATCCCCGGCAGCCCGCTGATGTTTTTAGACTGCGTCCGTTCAATCAGACCGCCGAGAATATTGACCTCGCCATCCATCAGGCGGACGTCGTGTTCGATTTTTTTGGTGCTGATCACCGGCTGATTGATGCCGCCAATACTTTGCGTGCCCGTCACCGAGGAGACTTCCACCGACAACTTCATGCTGATCTGGTGATCGGGGTGGATGCGCGGCGTCACGTCCACGATCACGCCCACATCCAGATATTGGAATTGCGTATTCACCAGGGGATTTACGATGCCCGCCGCCCCTGTCGCTCCCACGCCGACACCCGCCTGGAAGCTGCCCGTGGCCACCGGAACGCGATTACCGATGCGCAGTTTGGCATCCTGCCCATCCACGATGCGGATTTGCGGGTCGTCGATGATGCGTGTGGTGCTGTCGGTAAGCAGCGCGGTGGCGGTGACGCTGGGCAGAGTGAGGCTGTAGTCGTTGGTGAAAATATGCGAATTTTTTAGCGTATTTAGCGGGATGCCGGTGGTCGTGGTCGTCGAAGTGGGCGTGCCGGTGGTATTGGTATTGGTGGTGCTCCCCGGCGGCGTGAACGAAAGGGACGCGGCGGCGCTGCCGGGATTGATTCCCAGGTCAAGCATGCGGTTGCGCACCGCTTGCAGCACGGCGAATTGAATCACCACCTCGGCCTTGGGCTTGTCGATGTCGTTGATGATTTTTTCCGCCATCATCACCTTGTCCGGGGTATCGCGGACGATGATGGCATTCTGCGCGTTGAATTGCTGCACGCGGCGCAGGTCCAACAATTGCCGCAAGCCGTTGATGATTTCGGTTAAATCCTGCGGCAAAATCGTGTTCTTCAGGTAAATCGTGCGCACGATCTCTTCTTCATAATCGCGGCGCTTTTGCGCCTGGTCGGGGGCCACGAAGATGATGTTGTTGGTCACCGGCTTCCAGAACGCCTTAGCCTCGAGCGAAACGATATCGAGAGCTTGCTCGATGGTCACGTTGGTCAGCTCCGCGGAGATCCGGCGGGAGGTGAAGTCCGGGTCAAAAATGATCGTGACCCCGGCAAGTTTCGCGATAGTGTCGAAGATGGTCTTGGTGTCGTTGGTCATCTTCAGATTGATCGGAGCATGCGAAAGCGGCTGCAACGCCGGCGGTCCGGTCATCAGCTTGGGTTCTTCTTCTTCGGGCGCGGGTGTTTGCGGCGTTCGGGCGGCCGCATCTTTCGCGGCAATCGCGTCGAGCGTGGCCTTGGTTTCCTGCTGGGCGATGGGGCTCGAGGGATCAATCAGCATGGCCTTCTGAAATTCGGCGACGGCCATCTGCAGATCGCCCTTGTCGCGGAGCTTCTGACCCTGCCCTACGTGGTATTGGCCGGCTTCAAAGCGCATGCGGTCGAGCTTAAGCTGGTATTCGGTGTTGGTCGGATTGGCCTTGAGCGCGCGGTCGTAATGCACCAAGGCTGTATCGTAATCGTGAATGGCCTCGGCTTTTTTCCCCTCGTTGTAGTCCTGATTCCCATTGTTGCAACCGGAGAACCAAAGCATTCCGCACGCGAGCGCCGTAATTGCAACGTACCGTTTGGGCATCCTGGAACTCCGATAGGCTCCGAGCCGCGAAGACATGCCGGAGCCTCCTTTACTATTGGGCATTTTCACGCTCACTCTAGAAATGATGATTTGCCGGGCTAGAGTAGGGAAAGCTTGTACCCTGGAAACGATCGATGTGTACGCATGAACCAGTCGGATATTAGCACCGGCATTTGAGCCTGAGCAATAAAGGTTGGGCACATGCTTGCTCTACTTGTAATCGGTCGTTAATATAGCCTTCCGTGGCCAAACCGCAGAAAAAAGCCCACAAAGAGGATGCGGACGCCGTTCAGGTCGTTGCCCAGAATCGCGCAGCCTCCTACAACTACCACCTGCTCGAGAAGCTGGAAGCGGGAATGGCCCTTGTGGGCACCGAAGTAAA
>PLJR01000278.1:0-271 GCA_003140295.1 Acidobacteriota bacterium | reverse complement strand
CGGCGCCGCCTGCTCCTGCATAAGCAGGAAATAGAACGCCTGTACGGAAAAACGCAGCAGAAAGGTTTGACGCTGGTGCCCTTGCGCATCTATTTCCGCGAAGGCATCGCCAAGTGCGAATTGGCGCTCGCCCAGGGTAAAAAGAAGTGGGACCGCCGCCAGACAGAGCGCGATAAAGAGTCCAAACGGGAAGTCGGCGAGGCCATGCGGCAGTTTCGTCATCGTTGACCGGAAGGTCATTCAAACATTGACCGGCAGGTCACTCAATCGT
>PLJR01000203.1 GCA_003140295.1 Acidobacteriota bacterium | reverse complement strand
CGCGAAGTGGCGCGGCGGCTGGCGAGCGAAGTGAAAGAGCCGCTGTTTCCGATGCAGATTACGATTGAGACCTTGTGCATGGCGGTCCAGGAGTCGCCCGGGAGATTCGGCGAAGATTTCGGCGAGTCGATTTCGGCGCTGCGCGCGGAGCTTGAAAATTTGCGGGAAGTGGCGGCACGGTTCAGCGACTTCGCGAAGAAACCGGCGCCGATACGGCAGCCGGTGAACGTGAATAATGCGATTCGCATCGCGGTAAAAAGTTTTGAATCGCAGTTCAGCGCAATCGGGCGGCCTCCCATTACCCCGGAACTGTACCTCGATGAGCGAATTTCAACGATCCATGCCGATCCGCAGCGGCTGCGCCAGGCGCTCGAGAATTTGCTGGCCGTCTCGGTCGAGGCGATGCCGGCGGGCGGGTTGCTGACGATTCGCAGCGCGCAAAGAGACGGGGTAGTGCGCTTCGACATTGCGAATAACGGTGCGGACCTGGGGGCCGAGAGCGCCTCGCGCATGTTTAGTCCTTACGACGCAGGGGAACATCAGGCGAGTCCTGGCGCAGGTTTCGGCCTAGCGGAAGTGCTGGCGATCGTGAGCGATCATGGCGGGAAAATTCGCGCCGAGTCGGCGCCCGGAGNNCTGCGGCGCCCGGAGCGGGCACCACGTTTCGCATGGAATTTCCGGCGGCGGCTGCTGCTGTGGCGCCTGCCGTTGCGGCGACGCCTGGCGTTGCGACCACCCCTGCGGTGCGGGCTGAGGCGGGAGTTTCCGAAATTATGGCGCCAGCGGTGGAAGTTCGAGATGAGGAAGAAGCTGACCCCGGGGCTAGTCCGCCCGTGACGACCGAGCCCATTGCTGTGGCGGCGGCTGAAGCGGTGAATTCGCCCGGCGTAGTGTTGGGACGCGAATCGGGGTTCCGGTCGGGGGTCGCGTCCATTTTTGGATTGGGCAGCAAGCCGGTGCGGGCGGAGGAGCCGGAATTCCCGCCAGGCGAGTTACCGGATGTGACGCCCGCGGTGTTGTCCGAGGTTTCGCCGGCGAGGCCGGCGGATCCGGACGAGGTTGCCTGGGAAATGGTGCGGGAAGCGCAGCGCGAATCAGGGGCGCTAGCCGACAGCGAACCCACCGAGCACACTGTAGGGGAAGGGTAGCGTGCGTCGGAGCGCAGCGGGATTGGGTCAAAGCCAACTATCCTTTGCCAACAGAGCGGTTCTTTGTTAGGCCACTGATTTTGGGAGAGACACTTCCTCAATCCTCTCCAAAATTTGAGGGTAATTTCGGTCATCGTTAAATCGGACCCTGTATCCGTGCCACCTATGAAGGCCTGCTGCCATCATCGGTGTTGAAAAAGCGTAGAACTTCGCGTCGTAAGTCTGGGTCGGTTCAACGAAGATGTTGAAGCTGATCTTGTTTTCACCCCGAAACATAACCTTCTTGGCGTAGGGACGGATGACTTCGAGTTGACCTTTTGCGGGATATGGCTGAGCAACTCCATTTTTAACTAGCGACCTGCAAAATGAACCCGGCCTGTAACCTCGGTCGACGTCTAACCCTCCGCGCTTCGCAGCGTTCTTCGCAGACTTGTCAACGATTTTGGCGGTTGCTGACTTCTTCCCGGGTCGCCAAACGAAGTCAACTCGAATTCCAGCTTTTATGCGCGCAGCGAGCAAGTCATCCCACAAGTCATCGTTCGCCATTGGCTTTCCAAAGCGATTGCGCCACTTATTCGTTTTCCAAATCCCCGCACGGTAGATGTTATCTGTTATATAAGCCGAATCAGTGACGAACAGGGTGCGCTTCACACCTGCCCATGGTTGATTGTTTCGCACCCACTTCAGCGCTTTGATGCATGCCATGAGCTCCATTCGGTTGTTGCTGCTTTCGGCGCAGCCAAAGTCAACGATCTGTTCGTCTTGACGCCCTAGGTGGTCAGGAAAATGCACAATCGCAGCACATCCCGAACGGCCGCCTGGATTCCGGTAGCAAGAACCGTCCGTGTGGACGTGAATTGCATGTGGATCAAGTATCAACATTCGCCGCGAACATCTCCGCACGTGCCTGACAATGCTAGATTGATGGTTTGTGTTACAAGCTATTACCAAGGACTATCGCTGCCCCTATGAAAAATGATCCATAGGCTCAGTGAGTCTCATTGTAAACCTCGTACAACCTTGAGGGACAGGAGGGGTGCGTGATGCACCGAGCACCCAACTGACGTTTTTGCCTCATGCGGCTCGTGTGGATGCGCTGAAAACAAGTTGTTCTCTTTCTTCGGAAATTATTGTTCACCCCACAAAGGGCATACAATTGTTCATCTTTGCGCCCCATTCTTGCTCTCTCAGCCTTTAACGCATGAACGCAGGGATTGGCGGAGGTCTTTAGGACATGGAACTGACTGCGCATCTTCTAGCTTTGGTGTTTGCGACATTCGTAGTATTGAGTGTGGTTATTTTTGTGGTGATCGATATGTTCGGTAGAATCGATTACATCAAAAGTAAGGCGCCGTTTCTGGAAGAGGTTCTGAAAAGGCGAGCGGCTCTCAATGTCTTACTTCTCGTCACAATCTTTTTGTTGGTGGGGGATGGCTACGAATTGTTAACCAAGGAGATACCAGAAGTCCCTAATCCGCCGGCTCTGAAACTAGTTCCCCCAGTGCCGCCTGCAATGACCATCGATGAATTAGCACCACCGGTTAAGGCGCAATGTTGGGTTAAGAATTATGCTGTTCCTTCTGGTCCCCGATTGTGGGGGATGGCGGCAGTTTTTTGTAATACGACAATTAAACCATCCTGGTCCATCGAACTTGACTACGGTCAACCCGTAACGCTAGGGGTATTTGCATTTCCGGTGGGTTCAGAATTTGTAAAAGCTATGGTGCACAATCAGGGCACTAAAGCGCTAGGCATCTTTGATGCACATGCGATTATTCCGAACGAACCATTCTGGATTATGGCGGAAAATCCGCAAGATGATAACGATAAGTTCCCGCTAGTCAAGACAGCAGCAATTAGGGCCAAGGGTCTTTTCTTTGAGTTCTACCCTTAAGAGCCATTTGGGAAGTAGATCGGCCATGCATTGTGGGCGCTGTAACCCACCGCGTAAGATGCAGTAGCGTAAACAATCTGAAGGGTCTGTCTTCGAGGCGGTCGGGCAGTTCGTTGACAACTTGTAACGGCGTCGGACGTGCATTTCATTTGACTCGGGTGTTGTTGCCAGAATAGGGGAGGCCGTAGGATCGGAACATTCGACCTATGTTGTAGTGACTTGGGAGGAGCTATGGTTCGCGAGGTCACGACGGTTATTTGCGCAGCCGCTACGGCGCTTCTGCTGATGGTTGCTGCGTTGCCTGCACAGCAGCACAATGTTGACGAATTCTTTCGCGATTTTACTGCGGAGTGGGTGCGGCATGATGTGGACCTGGCTACGCGGACGCGCTATTTCAGCGGCGCGGAGCAGGACCGCGTGGAGCGGCAGCTGCGGCCTTGGACGCTCGCGTGGAAAAAAGACCGGATTCAGCGGGCTAAGCAAGGGCTGGCTGAACTGCACAAATTCGATCGCGCCAAGATGAGCGATGTGCAGCAGGTTTCGGCGGAGTTGATGCAATGGCAATTGCAGATCGTTGCGGACGAGCAGCCGTATCTGGACTACACGTTTCCCCTGGAACAATTTCAAGGGGCCAACGAGGCGCTGGTTTATTCGCTCACGGTGGTGCATCCGCTGCAGACGAAGAAGGATGCGGATAATTACGTGGCCGCTTTAGGCGAGGTAAGCGCGCGCCTGGAAGAAGCGATGGCCGAGTCGCGGCGACTGGCGGCCAAGGGTGTTCTGCCGCCGAGATTCATCCTGCAAGCCACGATCGCGCAAATGCAGAGCTTCGTGGATACACCTGGCGCGCAGAATCCTTTTGTCACTACGCTCGCACAGAAAATGCAGGGCATGCCGGCGATGTCCGATGCGCGGCGCGAGGAGCTGCGGGCGCAGGCGGAAAAGATCGTCGCGACCGAAGTTTACCCGGCGTGGAAGAAAGCCATAGCGCTGCTGGCGTCGCAACTGCCGAGTTCAACCGACGATGCTGGACTGTGGCGGCTGAAAGGCGGCGCCGATGACTATCGCTACGCGCTGCGGCGTTATACCACGACTAACACGAGTCCCGAGCAGATTCATGAGCTGGGACTGCGGCAGGTTGCCACCATCGAGAAGCAGATGGATGGGATTCTGCGGCAACTGGGGCGCACGGAAGGAACGGTAAAGGAACGCATAGAAAAGCTGCAGGCCGATCTCACGTATCCCAATCCTGCTTCGGACGAAAGCCGGGAGCAGATTATGCGCGACATCGACGCGATCCTGCGTGACGCGCAGAAACGCGCGGCGGTGCTTTTCGACAGGCAGCCGAAAGCTTCGGTGATTGCGCTGCCGTATCCCCGTTTTCAGGAGGCTAATGCGGCGGCTACGTCGACTGCTCCGGCGCCGGACGGATCGCGGCCGGGAATCTTTTTGTATCCGCGTAGGCTCAATTGGATGACGAAGTTCGGGCTGCGTAGCGTGACCTATCATGAGGCGGTTCCGGGCCACTTTTATCAAGGAGGACTCGAGACGGAGAATACGTCGCTGCCGCGCTTCCGGCAGATCCGTGCTTTTGGAGGCATCCCGGCTTACTCAGAAGGCTGGGGGCTTTACGCCGAACATCTTGCAGCGGAATCGGGCTGGTATGA
>PLJR01000141.1 GCA_003140295.1 Acidobacteriota bacterium | reverse complement strand
GGAACTTTACACATTCCTGCCTGCGCTCTTTTTCCGATTTTTCGCAGTTTGCACTTAGCGCCCAAGCTTCGCCCCGGCAAGGAACGCTGAAGATGTTTCCCCGTCCGCAAAAACCAGGTGCTACGATTCTCCTTGAATGGCTGCCACTCCACTCTCGGCGCAAGATCCCGTCAATCTGAATGACCGCCCGCGCATCGGCGTGCCCTGGCGCACTTCTGCAGAGGAAATCGCCGGCAAACGACGCCACTACAATTCCTATCTTGATGCCATTCGCAACGCCGGCGGCGAGCCCGTCGAGGTTTCGCTTTCGTTGCCCGACCCCGACTTGGCGCGCCTCGGCGAATCGCTTGACGCCCTCGTGCTGCCCGGCAGCCCGGCGGATATCGATCCCGGCCGGTACGCCGCCACCCGGCACGCCAAGACCGCCAATGCGGATCCTAACCGCGAGCGCACCGACGCTAAACTTCTTGATCAAGCTGTCGCCGCGGGAAAACCGGTTCTCGCGATCTGTTACGGCCTCCAGCTTCTGAACGTGCATTTCGGCGGCACCTTGGTGCAGGACATCCCCAGCGAGGTGCGCGGCGACATCGATCACGATCTCGACGAACGCCCGACCGAGCCATTGCACGCCGTGCGTGTTGAGGCCGCCGCCGATAGCCGCCTCTTCGAAATCGTGGCGCAACTTCCGCAGCATTCCGAAGACGCGCCCGACCGCCTCGCCGAAATCCTGGTAAACAGCTCGCACCACCAATCCATTTGCGAGCCGGGCCGCGGTTTGCGCGTCACCGCGCGCGCCCCCGACGGCGTAATCGAGGCCGTGGAATGGTCGTCCGCGCCAATCGTGGAATCGTCGTCCCCACCCGCAAGTGAGTCACCCGCTGATCCTGGTGGCCGAAAACAAATCCATGCCCCCGGCCAGCACCGGGGCGCCGAGCACGACGCGGGCGCCGCGCCAAGCGCAACGAGCGCTCCTCCCTGGATCGTAGGCGTCCAATGGCATCCCGAGCGCATGCCCACGGATTCATTAGCACGCGCCCTGTTTCAAACGCTAGTATCCGAAGCCCGCCGCGCCCGCGCTGCCGCCAACCACCGCCCGCACCCCGCAGGCGCCCCTACACCACCTCTATAGCTCCTTTTTTTGCAGCTTCTCGCGTTGTAGATTGCATCTCTCACGCGGAAATCGCCTATAGCTCGGGTGCTCCGGCAGTCTCGCTCTGCCCGCGGACCGGTTGTGGCTCGGCTCTTCCCACGCTTTGTGCGCAGCTTGTAGCTCGGGTCGTCCGGCGCTATTTGCCGGAGACCCGAGGCATTTCCTCCACGCGGCAGGCCTCCACCGCTTTGCAACCAAGTCCACCCCAGCACAGATCGCCTTTGGTAGCACAGCCATTCTTGGCTGTGTACGCCCCGCCCTCCACACTTCGCAACGTGACCGCACCCGCGTAAACCGATTCGCCGCGCCGCACCTCGCCGCGCGAGATCAACACCCGCTTGCACGTCGGAACCATCGCGGCCCTCGTGTCGGAGACCCACGGCATTTCTCACGCTCGGTAGGCCCTCCACTACGCGCAACCGAGGCCGCCGCCGACGGATCGCCTTGGTAGCACAGTCATTCTTGGCTGTGCACGCCCCGCCCTCCACACCTGGCAACGTGGTCGCACCCGCGTAAACCGATCGCCGCGCCGCACCTCGCCGCGCGAGATCAACACCCGCTTGCACCTCGGCACCATCGCGGCCCTCGTGTCGGAGACCCACGGCATTTCTCACGCACGGCAGGGCTCTCCACTGCGCGCAACCGCGACCGTCGCAGCACAGATCGCCTTTGGTAGCACAGTCATTCTTGGCTGTGCACGCCGCACCCCCCACACCTCGCAACGTGACCGTACGCGTAAAACCGATCCGAGCGATCCGGAACGCCATTCTGCCGATTGGCTTCGCCTGGGTCTCGTAAGCTTCTGGGCTATCCCGCTCCGCGCCGGTATGCCCTGTTCAACGGTCGAGCTCTACGGAAACTGCGGGTGCCTTCAGCCCATGCGTTCAGCGACAAGGATCCTTGTAGGTCACGGCTTCAGCCGTGACGTAAAAGCGAAGACCCAAACCGGCTTTAGCCGCTGAAGTCCGGCGTTGCGCGCGAACCGGGGCCGGCGTGGAATAGGGCGTAGAAGTCGGATTGTCCCAACATGGGAGCAGCACAACGAGCACCAAGAGCATCACGGAAGTTAGTATTACCGTCAGAAGGGGAAACACAACAATAGGTATCAAGCCGATCATCACGTGATTTGCAGGTGTTCGTCGAAAGATTTCCTGGGTTCTGGGGAAAGCTCACTGAACCCGAGGCTGGCGCTCGTCTGAATTAATTTGGTCAAGCATACGATTGAACTTACCAGGGTCACCAGCAACGGCCGGTGGAGTCTTGCAAGCGTCAGCTTTGTCGCCCTGCAACCCAAAGTCGGCGAGTTCCCCCACCGATGTAAATAGACCCCTGATGTAGTTTATCTCTGAATAAAACTGCGCATCTGATACGGCAAACGTCAAAATCGATTTCTCATCCTGGGACTTCTGGAATTCGCCGAGTATCTGCGAACCTTGGGCGGCGGCAACTTTTACTTTCGTATACGTCTCAGGCGTTTGGAAGCGAGTATCGTTACAGCCCACGAAATAAATTTGTGCACGGCGGACGGAGGCTCCCAGGCGGGTCGCTAATTCGATTGTGTCTCCCAGCGCGATGAACTTATCTATGTACTCCACGGATTGAGGAGAATTCCACAGCGACAAATACGCCTGGTAATAATTAACATAGACATCAGGCAGCAATGTGGACTCGGGGTAGCGGGCCGTAAAATCATCCAGCAGGTCAATCCTGGTTTGGGCGTCCTTTTCGGTGTGTGCCGCCTGGAAGGCGTTCTGCTCAGCCAATGTGGGCGATGCTTTTCGCTGCTCGCTCTGCTGGTTTGGGATAGCGCATACGGCGCTCGCCGCCGTCATCAACACAACTCCGAGGAAAGCGACGGTGAAAGTAGTTTGGCTGGTTTCATTCGTCTGCCACCAGCAGATGATTACCCGCAATACTACATCTTCGATGACCCCGGGTTCCCAGGCAAACGGAGGCGATGGCCGAGACGTCACACACCTCGAACCGGCCGCCCCGAACTTGAGCCACGTGATAAAATAGAGATAGAAGTATAGGTTAATCTTATCGCTATCTGTCTTCACGGATTGAGGTAGCAGTGTTCCGTGTTTTCCAATTTTCGAATCCCGCATCGTCAACGATTCTTAGCGTGTGCGCACGTATTTCCGTTCCGCGCGGCACGCTGCAACCTCTCTCCGAGGCAAATTCGCGCTTTGCAACTCCACTGCAATCAGATAATTACAAATGCATCGAAACACAAGTGCAATCGAATGATGTTCTTACAAACTGCCCGGGGGGTATGGCCCCGAATTTAACTCAAATCCGTTCGAACCTCGCATCCTATAGCGGATATCTTGCAACTCCGTGTCCGCATCTAGATGCGAGGGAAGCCTGATCAAAATGCGCATCCTGCCAAAGCCCTTTTCGACCCGCAATCGCACAAACGCCAATCGCGGAAACGCCCTCCTCCGCCCCGCTTTGCTCGAAATTGACGCTCTCCAAATTGACGTGCTCCAAATTAATCCGCTCAAAGTTGGCGCGCTCCGCATTCACATGCTCCACATCGCGGCGTTCCTCCTTGTGACGCTACTCGTAATTTTCGCGCCGCCCGCCCTGCGCACCGCCCGCGCGCAGAATCCCGACGATATGATGCCCGCGGCGAGTGCGACCAAAGCGAAGTCGATCATGACGCAGGCCATTACCGCGCTCGGCGGCGATGCGTATCTCAAGGTGCGCAACTCCGATTGCAAGGGCCGCGCCGCGCAATTCGAGCACTCCGGCGGCGTGGTCGGCTATGTGCAATTCCACGATTACCGGCAAATGCCTGACAAAAATCGCATGGAGTACGGGCCCAAGGGCAATATCGTCAATTTGTATGCCGGGAAAGAGGGCTGGACACTCGATCGCGGCGGTGTCTCGGACGTGCCCGCCCAGGACATGGCCGACTATCAGGAAACCTCCAACACCGACGTGAACACCATACTGCGTTACCGGATGAACGATAGCAGTCTGGTTTTTCGCTACAGTGGCGCTGACGTTGTCGATTTAAAGGAAGCCGACTGGGTGGAGATCGCCGATCACGAGGGCCACACCATTCGCATTGCTTTCGACCGCAAAACAGGTTTGCCCATTCGCACCGTGGTCTCCCAGCGCGAGGCCGAGACCGGCGATCGCATCCAGCGGAGCACCTATTACACCAGCTATCACGTGATCGATGGTATCCAAACGCCTTTCCAGGTATCGCGCTTTCGCAATGACCAGCAGACCTACCAGGTTTTCTACGAAAGCTGCCAGTACAACACCGAACTCGCGCCGGAAATGTTTACGCGCGCGTCGCTCGACTCTTACTTCGCATCCACCGCGAAGAAAGGCAAAGGCAACAAAAAATAGGTGGGCGCGCCACGCGGCATGGCCGCCGCTGTATAATGTCCGGATGCCGGGGCAAGCACAGCGCGAGCGAATTCACGGCACCACCGTTTTATGTGTCCGGCGCGACGGCAAAGTCGTCATCGCCGGCGACGGCCAGGTAACTATGGGCCACCATGTCATGAAGCATACCGCGCGCAAGATTCGCCGCCTGTTCAACGACAAGGTTCTGGCGGGCTTTGCCGGATCGACCGCGGATGCGCTTTCGCTTTTCGAGCGTTTCGAGGGCAAGCTGCAGGAGCATCATGGCAACCTGGCCAAAGCCGCTGTGGAACTTGCCAAGGAATGGCGCAAAGACCGCGCGCTTCGCCACCTGGAGGCGCTGCTGGTGATTGCCGACGCCAAGAGCACTTTCGTCGTCTCAGGCGATGGCGACGTCATCGAGCCTGACGACGGCATTTGCGCCATCGGTTCGGGCGGACCGTTCGCGCTGGCCGCCGCCCGCGCCATGGCCAAGCACAGTAAAATGTCCGCCAAGGACATCGCCGCCGAGTCCATGCGCATCGCCAGCGAAATCTGCATCTACACCAACAACAATTTTACGTTCGAGGAATTGTGAAAGCGCGGACATAACGAAATGGTGATCTATCTTCCGGGCGAGCAGCAGCGGCAAATCGAAGCTGAGCCGACCCCTTCATTTGACGAGCTGACCCCGCGCGAAATCGTGGTCGAGCTCGACAAGTATATCGTCGGCCAGGCCGCTGCCAAGCGCGCCGTGGCCATCGCTTTGCGCAACCGCGTGCGCCGGCAAAAGCTTCCCGCCGAGCTGGCGGAAGAGGTTCTGCCAAAAAATATTTTGATGATCGGTCCCACTGGCGTCGGTAAAACGGAAATCGCCCGCCGGCTGGCCCGCTTGGCGGGCTGTCCGTTCGTCAAGGTCGAGGCGTCGAAGTACACCGAGGTCGGCTACGTCGGCCGCGACGTCGAATCGATGGTGCGCGACCTCGTCGAGACCGCCATCGACATGGTCCGCGAGGAAAAGCTCGATGAAGTTGCCGAGCGCGCCGAACAGGCGGCCGAAGAGCGGCTGCTCGATTTGCTGCTGCCGCCTTCGCCCGTTCCGGTGGACGGCTCTCCGGCCGGCCAGACGCAGGCCGAAAACACGCGCCGCGAATCCGATCGCACCCGCGACAAGCTCCGTGTCCAGCTCCGGGAAGGCAAACTCGACCAGCGCATGGTCGAAGTCGAGGTGCGCGAGCGCGCCATCCCCGCGCTCGAGATCGTCTCGAACCAGGGCATCGAGGAGATGGACATCAACGTCAAGGACATGCTTTCCGGCTTTTTCGGCCAGCAAAAGAAAAAACGAAAGATGACCGTCGCCGAGGCCTTCGATTACCTGATTCAGGATGAAGAAAATAAGCTCATCGACATGGATCATGTGACGCGCATCGCCACCGAGCGCGCCGAGCAGATGGGCATCATCTTCATTGATGAAATCGATAAGATCGCCGGACGCGAAAGCGGCCATGGCCCCGACGTCTCCCGCGAGGGCGTGCAGCGCGACATCCTGCCCATTGTCGAAGGCACCACGGTAAACACGCGCTATGGCATGGTTCGGACCGATCATATTTTATTTATCGCCGCCGGGGCTTTTCACATCAGCAAACCCTCGGACCTGATCCCCGAGCTGCAGGGCCGCTTGCCGCTGCGCGTGGAGTTGAGCGCACTCACCGAAGACGATTTCGTGCGCATCCTCACCGAGCCCAAAAATGCGCTCATCAAGCAGTATGTCGCGCTGCTCGAGACCGAGGGCGTAAAACTGGCCTTCACCGATGACGCCATCGCCTCCCTGGCCCGCTTCGCCGTCATGGTTAACGAGCAGACGGAAAATATCGGCGCGCGCCGGCTGCACACTATCCTCGAGCGCGTCCTCGATGAAATTTCGTTCGAGGCCCCCGAGCTGAAAAAGAAAAACGTCAAGGTAGACGCTGCCTACGTCGCCAAACAGCTCGCCGAGATTGCCAAGAATCAGGACCTCAGCCGCTATATGCTGTGAGCCGCAGACCATCCGCTTGAAATTGTTCACGACTCCGAGCTTGCCGCCATCGCCGGCGCCACCCACAGTGCCACCGACGGTGCCACTCACGGAGCAAGTCAAGCGCAACTCGTCGGAGCCAATCGAGCGCAAGTTTTCGCCGCGAGCGGGGCGCAATTTTTCGCCGGCCCGCCATCCGGCGTCGTTCAAATCCGCGCCGGCCTGCTGTCCGCCGTCGCTGTCGCACCCAGGGCACCCGGGACCCGCGCCGCACTGGCCGCAACTCTGGCGCAGGTTGGCACCGCATTCCTACTCGCGGACGCGGCGTACTCTCGCTCTTGCCGCGATGTTGCTGCTCATCGCCGCGCTAACCGGCTGCGCCGTCCCCGGTGAACCCACCGTGCGCCATCGTTCCGTCCCTGAATCGGTGCATGACCTCGCGGCGCACCAGCAAGGTGACGCTATCGTTTTAAGGTTCACCCTCCCGAGCAATTCCGCGGCACGGCGCCCGCCGGGCGAGGCGCCCACCATCGAAATTTATCGCGGCGCACCTCCCGCGCCGCAAAAGTCCGCGGCACCGCGACTCGTGCACACGATCGCCGGTGACGCATTGGGCGCCTACGAGCGAAATGGCGCCGTCGAATATCGCGACTCGCTTGACCCGGCGGAAATTGCGAGTTCGCCCGGTGAAACGCTGCTCTATTTCGTGCGCACACATAATTCGGCAAAACGCGCCTCGTCCGATTCAAATTCCGTCACCGTTCGCGTCTATCCTGCGCCGCGGCCCATCGATAGTCTCCGCGCTACCGTTATGGAGGACGCGATCCTGCTATCTTGGGCCCCGCCACCCGCCACAAGCGGCGGCGCCGCCGGCAGCAAGCCCGTGGACATCGTCCGTTACCGTGTATATCGCGCGGAAATCCCCGCGGGAGACGCCGCTGCGGCGGTGGCCGACCCATCGAAAGCAAAACTTGGCGAAGTCCTCCAATTACTCGGCGAGCCGGTGCAACCCGGCTACCGTGACGAACACTTTACCTTCGGCCGCGCCTACTTCTACACCGTGCGCAGCGTCGCGCAATCGAACTCCGAGGTCACCGAATCGGCGGATTCAAACCTTGTGGTCGTTTCAGCTAAAGACGTTTTTCCTCCTGCTGCGCCGCAGGGACTGGAAGCAGTCATAAATCCGGCAACCCCCGAGGCATCGCCCTCCATCGAACTGGTTTGGGCGATCGGGACTGAACCCGACTTGGCGGGTTATGTGGTTTATCGCAGCGAGCAGCCGGACGACGTAGGCAGGCGTGTTAGCACGGAATTGTTGCCCGTGCCGGCATTCCGTGATACCACTGTGTTGCCCGGACACCAGTATTTCTACCGCGTGCGCGCCATCGATCGTGCCGGCAATGAAAGCGCCCTAAGCGCTCCGGTGGCGGTTCAAATACCTGCACCGTAGCCCGCGACGCGAATCAAGAAGATTGGAAATCGAAATTCGATGATGCCTTGTAAACATCGGGAAGAGCGTCCACTCGTTTCGCGCTCTTGCGCGATTGTAGGCGGAATCGTCGGTTTGGGATTGTCCGCCGTCGCCGTAACGTGGGTGCTGGTGGCCAATCGCGATGTATCCCTTTTCCCGTTTGCTGTCGATCGCAACGTTTCTGCTGCGGCTTTGATGGGTCTGTGCATGCTGGCGCCCGTTTTCGTGTTTCTGAAGTACCCCACGCGCATCTTCACCTCTGGAATCGTTGCCTGGCTGATCTTGACTGCGACGTACTCTATAATGACCACTCGCTACCGGGATCTGGAAGCGCGGTTGGGCACCTTCCACCTCTTTATGCTTGGCGTGTTGGCGTATGCGCTGGCCGCCGCATTCGTCTGGGTGTTGCACAGCATCCTCACCGCCAGCCGCCATCCTCTCCCCGCCCGCCGGCGATATGTCGCTCCGAGGTAACCATACCGGAAACCAGTGAGCGGTTTTTCACCGGACCGGTTTTCGTCAAATGGTTTTTCGTTACACGGGTTTTCCTCACGCGGGCGGCCCGGTTTGCGGGCTTGAAACGGGTCCCAGACTCGCATATGATTTTAACGACGCGTTAAAGGCCACAACACGAAGATCTGACTCTCAAACTTCAGCGTGCGGTTCAGGCGGAGACACAATCCATCGCCAGTCGTCAACTCTGCGCTGCCGGCGCGCTATCTCGAAATTCTCACGGAGGCCACATGGAGCAGCCCTGGAAAACGGACAAATGGTTTATCAGCCCCTGGAATTTTCTCCCGGAGGTGCGCAAGAATTTCGATTTCCCCGCGAAGATCAAAATTCATGACGTGACCC
>PLJR01000395.1 GCA_003140295.1 Acidobacteriota bacterium | reverse complement strand
AGGCGCTCAGAATGCGCGATTCGAGCATCTTCTATTTTAACATCTCGATCAATTATTGCCCGGGCTGCAAGTACAGCCCGCACCCGTGGCTCGCGTTGGGAGCGCGCAGGGGAGAGGCGTTTGTAACTTTCTGATGTTAAAGGGGATAATTCGCGCGATTTGCGGGCTGCTCGCGTCAGTGTCCGACGCGACGTTAATGGATGAATGTGTAAGCCAGCGGCTCGTGAGGAGGGGCTCGGGCGAATGCAGCGTAAAGGAGGAGCGTGAAAGTCGAGATGAGGAGCGCGCGGGTGGAGGCCTAAGATTCACAACAGATTTTAACACGATTGTATAACTTTGTCGATACCGTAATCTAATGGTATAGATTTCGAATGACTCTTTTCGAATACGCGTTTTGAAATGCTGTTGAGATCTTAAACCAGCGTTCGAATCGAATGCGATGTTCAGCGCTGTGACGACTCGTTGTGGGACTCCGCAATTGAGCTTCGTGAACAAACCCCACACGCAAGTACGGCGTATGGGGCACTCGCGAATGCTCTCACCATCCGGGCCAACCGGTTGGGAGCCCGAGGAGCGCTCCCAGGGGTTGGCCGCCCCGGTACTCCATTTTGTTATCTACAACCTCGCCGCGGCGCAAATGATCGAGAGGCCCGGTATAAGGAGCCGCCGCCCAGGGATTATGATACAAACAAGGCATCACCCACGGAATGTTGGACTGGCTAAGCTGGTCGAAGATGATTACACCGCTGACTCGTGTGTTGCGGGGATTAGGTCCATACCACGCGCCATTCGCGGCTCTCCGAATTTGCGGGCCTTGAGCCGGGGGCATGCCAATTGAATAGATAAATTTCTCATCACCGAACAATGCTTCTATGACATCGGTCTCATCAACATGGTCGGAAAGCACATTCACTGCGATGAGATATGGACCGGGTAATTGGCCGTAACGTCCCGCCTTTGCCAAGACAGCGTTTCTGATAGCGACCTTGGTTTGGAGAATTCTGGCTCCTTGGAATTGTATGCCAATGGGTTGAAGCCCGGCCTTCCCACGGTTCGCTTCCGATTTTGGAATAAGAAAAAAATCAATTTTCCAGCCATCATGTTCGTATCTCCAATGCGGTAGCGCACGGAAACCCCCTGATCGAAAGAGGGTCGCCATTTCGTCCGGATTGACTGCAGCGAGGTGCTTGGTAAGAAAGTCTCTGATTTTCTTGGCGGGCGGTGGCGTCGTAGGCGCACCATGCAGGTCCATCCCAATATAGAAATTAGGAGAGGAGAGTCGGTTAAGGGAGTCGTACACCTGATTCTGTCTGGCTTCGGCGGCCATTTCTGCTTCCGTTTGATCGCTCGCTAAAACTGCTTCGACGTAGAATTTATTTATACTCCTTGAACTCACAGCAAAATCGGGACGCCTGCTAGTTCCAGCTACAGGTGGATGGAGTTCGATTTTACAGCCTAATTTCAACAGTAATTCATGGATCAAAAGCTCGAAATATGCGGAACGGTGGTTCAGATTATCTGATCGAATCCGGGAGCGAAGTTCCGCACGTCCAAACTTTGGATATCTAGAAAACCAATCCTCGAGCGTGCGCCGGATCGCTTGAACACCTGGGCGCGCTGAAGTATTCAAATAAAAAAAATCAGGTTGCGCGTAGAGTCGAGGCCCATGCTCCCACCGGTCTATATCGTCAAATAGCCTGATACGGCGCCCAGCTTGCCTAGCGTGCCAGAGCACTGTAAGGGCAGTCACGGCAAAACTACCGCCGAAAATGACCTTCCACCACGACCGGACAATCCGCTTGAGCATCATCCGTCCTTCGCGTCCCGCGCCCGCGCGCGACCATTTCACGGAGTCGCTTGTTCTGCGCCATCATAATCCAAATTCTTGGCTCCTTTCGCTCTCACCTCGACTGTATCGACGCTGCCAAGTCCACTTCGATCGGGAGCGCGATGGTCGGAATAGTTCTGAATATCCAAATGAGTCAGAGCTCCAGGAGGTTGTTTACGCGGGCGATTAGATTTTGGGCGTCTACTGGGGCGCGGACTTTGGCGTCGTTGTCGAAATATAGGAAGACTTCGCGGGATGGCAGCTTGGGGGCGGGCGTGGATACGATGCGCTCGGCGTCTGGGGCTTCTTTGCCGCGAGACCAGGCGACTACGCGGGCGGCCCAGGTGTCTAGCGAGGCGTCGTCGTAGCCGCTGACGTAGAGCTCTTCGGAGCCGTGGAGGCGGCCATACACGAAATCGGAGGTGAGGTCCATGCGGCGGGGCCACTCTATGGTGTCGGCGCAGACTAGCGCTACGTTGTGGGCGCGGAGCATCTCGATGAATTCCGGGACCAGGAAAGAGTCGTGGCGGATTTCGACGGCGTGGCGCATTCGCCTGGCGGCGTCGATTTTCATGGCGGCGCGGCCGCTTACGCGCTGATCGTGGCGGCGCGCCAGCGCCGCCGCGGTCTCCGTATCGCGCGGCAACATTTTCAAGAACGACTCGAAGACTGGGGGATTGAACCGGAAGTTGGGAGGGAACTGCCACAGGATGGGGCCGAGCTTGGGGCCCAGGCGCAGAATGCGTCGCGGCGATGCGGGATCGCCGATCGGGAGATCGGCGTGCCCGGGGGCCGGATCGCCGCAAAGAGCGCAGGCAGGAGTG
>PLJR01000167.1 GCA_003140295.1 Acidobacteriota bacterium | reverse complement strand
ATGGATTGCAGGCCCGAGGAGCAAAAGCGGTTGATAGTCATCGCGGAAAGCTCGACGGGGAGGCCGGCTCGCAGGGCCGCGATGCGCGCGACGTTCATGCCTTGTTCGGCTTCCGGCATGGCGCAGCCGAGGATCACGTCGTCAATTTCTTTGGGATCGAGGTTTGGAACGCGGTCGAGCGCTCCGCGAATGGCGGTGGCGGCGAGGTCGTCGGGGCGGGTGGCATGGAGGGTGCCTTTGCCGGCCTTGCCGACGGCGGTGCGAACCGAGCTGACGATGACGGCTTCTTTCATTTTGCTAACCTTTTATATTTCAATTACTTAAAAAATTGACTTCCCGGCACCCCATACCCCCCGTAATTTATGTAACGATATCATTACAAATAACTTACTACTTAAAACCACGCAACGATATCATTCTAATTGGCTTTAACTCACCTGTTTTCATATTACTGTTAAGCCTATGTAAGCACCTGAAATAAATGGTGTTACGCATGATGTGGGTTTGACGACAGTCCGCGCCTTCCGCTTATGATCCCCCTCTTTAACCTCTTCTACTATTGTACATGATGCTGCAAGGCTCACTTACGACGCGAATTTTACAGGGGTGCTGTACTTTCATAGAAGGGGCTCGGATCGTGGAGATATTGTTGGCTTGCGGAGCCTCAGGGGCTAAAGCCCCGTGCGGGAGGGTCGCTATGTCGCGGCTGAAGCCGCGACCTACAACGATCCTTGTCGCTCCAACCTGTGAACCCAATCATTTGTCGGCTTGAGACTGAGGGAGCGTAGTGTCAATGAGGTAAAACGGTGTTTTGTCAGTCTACCCACTGATTTTGACTTCAAGAGATTTAGCGCTGGTTTAGTTACGGGAGGGTTTGCCGGTGCAGATCTACATGCGGCGCTTTTAATCGAAGGGGCTCGTATCGAGGAGGTATTGTTCGCTTGTGGAGCCTCAGGGGCTAAAGCCCCCGTGCCCGGCGAGATTTGTGTCGCGGCTAAGCCGCGACCTACAACGATCCTCGTTGCTCGAGGCTGTGAAATACCACCGATTAATCGAAGGGACTCGTATCGAGGGCGTATTTTTGGCTTGCCGATGACAGCGGATAATCCTGCTGGCGCTCGGCTAATTTCGCCGCTACCGGATTGTGCTCGATGTATGTCTTGCTATGGCGATATTCGGTGGCGTCTCTTATCCAGCGGTCATGGAATCCTTCGTGCCAAATGGGCAGCTTCAGGCGCTTTTCGAGGCCGATGCGGCGGGCTGAGCCTCCCTTGATCATCTGCATGGCTTTTTCAACTGTGGTGTTTTGGCCTGGAGTGAGAAGAATGTGAAGGTGATTGGGCATTATTGCGAAGGCGTGGAGGCGGTAAAATCCACGGTCGCGGCAGGAAAGAAGTTGTGCGAGGAGGATTTGGGCGGCTTCGGGCTTTGCGAAGATGGCACGTCTTTGCCAGGTGTCGGTGGTTACGAAATATACGCCTGCTTGGCGGACCCTGCGGATTATTCTATTCACTCAACGATGATTTCGACGGAAGTGACCGGCGATTCCCCGATCAATGGACGAGTGTTCAGCGCGGGACCCGGCGGTAGCGGCGCAGGCATAGCCGGCGCTCTGGGTAGCGAAAGCGGTGGCAGCATCGGCCCCGGTGTCGCTGGCGGAACCNNTGGCACTGCCGACGCGAACGATTTCCTCGCCGCCGCAAGGAGCATCAATGCGGCGCAAGGAAGCCAACTTGGCGATCTGTTTGAGTACAAGGTCAAAGACCGCGTGACGATTCGCAAGAACGAGTCGGCGATGGTGCCTATTGTCCAGACCGAAATCACGGCCGAAAAGGTCTCGCTTTGGAATGCCGGGTTGGGCACGCCGCGGCCCCTGCGCGCGCTATGGTTCACCAACACCAGCCCGTTAGTGCTTGATGGCGGCAGCTTCAACGTCATCGAAGGCGCCGCCTTTGGTGGTGAAGGGCTGATCGAGTCGATTCAGCCGAGCGAGAAGCGTCGTGGTTAGACGGCGTCGGCGTCGGCCACTGGGCAACGTGGTCTTATTAGTTATGCAGCCGACTTGGGCATGCAGGTTGTGGCCAAGCAGGACGGGAATATCCCCGCGAGGGTTACGCGGGTCCGTATCGCGCGTGGCACGCTGGTCCGCACAACCGAGTCGCACCAGCGAACGATATACACGTTGCGCAATGAAGAGACTTCACCGCGAATGCTTATCCTCGAGCATCCTATCCGCAACGACTGGAAGCTGGCCGCGGACCTGGCGCCTGAGGAGCAGTCCGCCACAGCCTATCGCTTCCGGATCGAAGTCCCGTCGAAGCAGACCAAGACGTTCACCGTGGACGAAACGCGCCCAACCATTACGCAGTACGCGCTGACCAATTTGACTTTGGATCAGATCGAGGCGTTCACCACCGAGCGTGAACTGACGCCTGAAATTGAGAGTGCCCTCCGGCAGATCATTGCGCAGAAGGATGCCATCTCCAAGCTGAATGCTGACCTCAGGTCTAAGCAAGCGGACGTCGACCACATCTTCCAGGATCAGGAACGATTGCGCGAAAACATGAAGGCCCTCAAAGGCACACCCGAGGAAAAGGCCCTGGCCCAGCGCTACACCGGTGAGCTGAACGATCAGGAAATGCGCCTCGCCACCCTTCGAACCGAGATCAGCAACCTCGAAACCGCCCAAAAACAGGCGCAGCAAGATCTAGACCCGATGATCGAAAAACTGACATTCGACGCAAACCTGTGAAAGAAGGGCGACGCATACAAACCCTTATACGGACGGAAACGAAAGTCCTTGTGATGAAGTCCACACAGTGATCGCTACAGCGAATTTCGTTTTAACGGGAAGTTCCGCGACGAATGCCTGAATCAGAACTGGTTCGTAGAGCTGCGACAGGCACCCCAGATGATCGAAGCTTGGCGGATAGACTACAACACCGTGCGACCACACAGCTCGTCGGGGTACCGAACACCGGAAGTTCAATTCATATTGTGGGTGGCTCCGCACGTGGTATCACTTACAACTCCAATCAGCGTTTTTGGCTGCTGAGCCGACACTTGGAGCGATACCATGAAAGCAAGCAACGTGACTATCGCGAATAGCACCGCTGACCTAAGAACGTTCCATCTCAACCCACAAAAACACCGCAGGACGCCCTAACGGGTAAGGATGCTGAGGCTCGGAGGTTGAATATGAGCCCTACTATCTCCCAATCTCCACAAGCTCGAAGGTACTGCGCACCGGTTTAGGTCTTGGATGGGGGTTGTCGGCAGTCGCCGGGAGAGGGTCGTTCTGTTCGGTAGCTATTGAGAAAATATGATGTGTTTTTGGATCAAGCGTGATCGTACGCGCACCGTAAATCGTCTGGACTTCAGCAACCTTGGAATATCGATCGGGAGAATCCTGGTGAAAAATATAGGTTGCGCCGTGCTTGCCGTCTCCACTATCGCGGCAAGTGGTGAAGACATCGCCGGTGCCCGGATCGAAAGCAGCCCCGTCAGCTCCGATTCCGATGTGTATCGAGGCAACCACTTTGCCGTTATCTGCATTCATGACCACCATCAAGTTCTTCCTCACAGTTGCCGGATCGTCGCGCTGCGGATCGGCTTGGCCTTGACAGGAGATGAAGAGCCGGCGGTGTGCTCTGTCCATTGCAATGCCGGAACCCCTCAGACAAGGATCACTGGGCCAGGTATTCTTAACCATGAACGTCCGGGTGTCATATTCGGCCACTTCACCCTTATCCACGATATTGACGAAGATACTTCCCTTACCATCCGGCACCGCTTGCTCCGGCCTACCTGGAAGCGTCACGGTCCCAGCGAGCTTCCCGGTCGCCGCATCCACAGCCTGCGCATTATTGCTGAGTGCTGTGTTAATGAAAGCGCGCTTACTCACCGGGTCGTAGGTAATCGAATCAGAGTGTTTCGCGCCAGGCGGCGCAAGGGTAGACGTGACTTGTAGAGTCTTCAAATCGAACAAGTAGATTCGTGCGCTTGGTTCCGGGTCATTGCCAGTCACGAATCCGCGATTAAACTCGGGAGCCACTGCGACGCCTTTGGAATCCGGCACACTGGCGATGTCGCCGACGAGCTTACCTGTTACTTCATCAACGACCTGGATATGACCGTAGCGAGGGATGTAGACACGCTTGGCTTCCGCATCAACCGTCACGTAGTCCCAGTTACCTTCACCGCCGAGAGGAATATTTCGGATCACGCGATAATCGGAAGGCTGTGGCGCTGCCTGGAACACCACCGGAATCACTAAAAGCCCAGCGGCAAGAACCCATACCCAAGTAAACGCGGTTGCAACTTGTGGGCGAGCCATAGGAACCTCCAGCCAATTGGCACTGCGAACCTCACATAAGCAAACGCCGTTCTCAATGCCGACGTGAACGTGAGTGTTACTGTGAATCCGTTGGGAGGATCCCCGATATTATAAACTGAAGACTTTGCGGCGACCAATGGCTGTGTAAAAGACGGTGGCTTCGACACTTTGGAAAACGCTTCGCGTTTCCCACTTTCCCACAGCCCCGGTGGAACCTACAAAATATTTTTTAGCGCCGTCTCGAACTTGGCATATGTACCAGAAGCGTTCTTCCCGGAAGGTTTATGGTGATTTGCCACGGTCAATCCCTCTCAGAAGGGATGGGGCCGTGGTGTGCCACAAAAGTCAATTAGAGCTTCTCAAAAAGCTGCACGACGTACAAAACGTATTGAGAGAACGTCGCAAGCAGGTCCAATATGCCGAGGCCCTTAAAAATACCTGCTTCCTCGATGGTTACCTCAAAAACGAGCTCTCCCTTCTTTGTATCTCGACGTTGTTATGAAAGGTAATGACGTAGGGCGGTGTGGTCTGGGTGCCCAAAGTAGAGCCGTGGACGACATCGCCATCTGCATCTTTCACGACGATC
Source organism: Acidobacteriota bacterium (assembly GCA_003140295.1). GTDB lineage: Bacteria > Acidobacteriota > Terriglobia > Acidiferrales > UBA7541 > Palsa-189. Next base: position 1,286 of record PLJR01000167.1, on the reverse strand, counting down.
CCCTTAATGCCAGCGTAGGGCCGAAGTCCGAGCAGGAGGAGGTGTTTGTCAGAAATATCGAGCTGGTGAAGGGCCCAGATAACGCCATTTTGCCCTCGCTCGTACGGCTGCACGTTGGAGATTTCGGACAATACCGCATTGAAGAGGGCGGGGCAGGCGGTATCTATTTTAATGCCACAGAGAGCCGCTTCAACTTCCTTCCTCGTCTTCAACACCGAGAATTTATTGAAGCCGGAAACAGCATTGGGGACATATCTCTCAATAGCACTCGCCCACGCGTAATCCAGCGCGACCCGGAGATTATGAAGAGCGTCTCCGGCGATCAGGGACATATTCAGGAGAGCGGTTTCCCATCCTGGAATGTCGTGTACCAACTCTTGGTATCTAGTCTCAGTATTGCGCTGAACTGTTGCAGTCTTACTTTTTTCGAGCGCGAGAATAGCTCTGCATGTCCGCAATATGTTTCTTGGCCCGATCAATCTTCAGGCGGGCGTCACGAAAAAGTGCTCCCATGCGGCGTAAGATACCGGGAGTGTCTATGGTTAGTCATGTACATTATTGCCTTCGCTTTTGACCCCCGGCGGGCGGCAATCTTGCTCGTGGCCGGAGACAAGTCGGGCGGGAGCCAGAAACGCTTCTACCGAGACCTGATACGTAAGGCCGATCAACGCTTTGGAAGCCACCTTTCCCGGCTCAAAAAGAAAGGAAATAGTGATGTCAGTGAACATCCGAGACAAGCTTGAAAAGCTAAATGCCGTTCAGCGAAAGAAGGTCGAGTACCGGGCCGCAGAGTTAATTTCCGAGGAAATGAGCCTGCGCGACCTACGAAAGGCCCGGAAGCTCACACAGGCCCGGGTGGCCAAAACACTCGGCATTACCCAGGACAGCGTCTCGCGACTTGAAAAACGTAGCGATCTATTGCTTTCGACGCTGCGAAAAACCGTCAAGGCGATGGGCGGCGATGTACGTATCCTTGCCGAGTTCCCCGATCGCGCGCCGGTACTGCTCTCTGAGCTATCTGAGGACGATTCTCCGTGCAAGTCATCTCGGAAGCGTGCACACGCGCATACCTAAGATTGACTTCGTTGTTGCGTAAGGGAGGACTTCTGAGGCAAGTGCGCTTGCCAGGTTCCAAATCCGCGTTCCGATCGCCCACGCGCTTGCGGCGAATAGGCCGGGATCATCCGAATATTTAATTCCTGCAACGCTCGTCCCACTTGCGTGGGACGTTCCGCATCCACTTTTCCGCCCGCCCGAGGCGTATAAAAGAAGTGACTGGCGCGGTC
>PLJR01000257.1 GCA_003140295.1 Acidobacteriota bacterium | reverse complement strand
ATTTCAGGCTGAGCCAGCACACAACACCCGCGTGCATTTCATCCAGCCCTTGAAGGAACGCATCGTGCGAGAAGTTGGCTACGGACTGTCGCTGGAAAGAGCGTCGTCTGCTGCTCTCGTGAAAACAATGCAAGCCAAGAGTGAACCTGTCGCTCGGAAAGGAAAATCCGCATGAAGAGCGGCGAAAGTCACCTCATCCCCTCAGGTACTTAAGAAGGCGCAGCCGGAAGAATTTGATCTGGTGATTCTCGGGGCGGCACGGGCTCGGCCAGCGCTACGTGGACTTTTGCCGGCGAAGAAAAGCAAGTCGCAGTCGTCGAGCGCAAATACATCGGCGGGTCATGCCCGGACATCGGGTGACGCTGCACCCCAACCATGCGAATAAATACAGCGACAGCAGATTCCAAATGTTTTGGTCCGGCATAACCGAGCAATCAGTTCTTGAATCGAATAAACAAGTTCTGGCATAGGACATGAGTGAGTCATCACGCTCCTGATATACAACGAAGATGGTTCCGGGTGTCCCGGGCAGGCTAATTTTGAACGAAGCAATCGACGAACTTCTCTCACGACGACGGGAGTCAATTTGTGAGCGATCCTAAGTACGCGGCCTTCACCGCGCTCGACCCATTCTTCGAAATATCACAGCAGGGTTTGGCCGGTCTGTTCGACGGCGATCACTATTTTGATACCATCGCCGAGGATGCGGAATTCGAGTTTCGATATATTTTTCCAGGCTGGCCCCAAACAGTGAAAGGCCGTGAGACGCTCATGTCGCTCTACGCAGGCTACGGCAACAACATCGTCCTGCATGGCGCGGACGCGCTGGTCATTCACCGATCGCGGGACCCGCGTGTCGTGATTATCGAATACGAGGTGCACGGCAAGATGGTCGCGACCGGCGCCTCCTACGACAACCGGTTCATCTCCGTGGTTACGATCGAAGATCGCAAGATCGTGCATTGGCGGGACTACATGGACTCGCTGACGGCGATGACTGCACTTAGCCAGGCGTCTACCGGCGCGGGCAAACGTAAATAGCTCAGTTGTTCGAGGAAATCGCGAGTTAGGCGTTGTGAAAGCACCGCGCGAATTGCATCCGTTTCATTTCCTCATGGCTTGGCATCCGAGACTCAACACCGACCCGCGTCATGGACTGAATGCGCCGGCACGCCCCGTGAGCTAAGCTAATGTTCCTGGGACCGGCTGGTTGCGGCAAGACCCGAGTTTGTCGGTGATCGTCGGCATTGGGCCATCGTGTCCGCTGGCTGACATCCACCTTACGCTGTCGCTCGTACTCCGCCTCTATTTTCCGCCACTTACAACTCAACACATTTGGCAGCCGCCTTGCGGTTCTAGCTGTGCCGCTTGAGTCATTCAAGCGGTGGCAAATACAACTCCCAGGGGAACTAGGGGACCGCTGAAGGGCTTCGGAGTTGAGAACTGAACGCTAAGAGGAGGACGACAATGTCACAAATCAAGAACTCGGTCATAAGAAGCCATAGGCTAGCCATCGGCAGTCTGCTGCTGATTGGCCTCGGGAGTCTGGGAAGTGGTGCAGCTTTTTCCCAAGACAGAGCGAAGCCAGAAACGATTGAGGCGACTGCCATGGGCACAGACCCGCAACTTGGAAAGGAATTCCCTGTAACACTGACGATTTATGAGTACTCCCCTCGAGCAGATAAACAAATCCTGGTCGAAGCGTTCCAGAACGGCAAGGATCAAGGGTTATTCAACGCGTTGTCCAAAATGAAGGCGGTAGGCCACATCGCGGTCACGGGCACGCTCGGCTATGACGTCAGTTATATCCAGATGATTCCAACGCCAACTGGGCGGAAGATTCGCTTTGTAACCAACCGCCTTCTCAGATTCGGTGAAGTTTATCGGGATAGCCTGTCTACCTCCTACAACTTGACGGCTGGTGAACTCAACTTGAACGACGCGGATAAGACCAAGAGTACCGGCGCCTTCTATCCTGAAGCCAAGCTCACGATCGATAAGCAGGGGCAGTTGCAAATGGGCCTCGTTGGATTCCCTTGGAAGTTGACTGACATTATCGATTGGAAGGGAACACCCGCCGTCGACTGAGTGCCGCCGAGCAGGAGCACGCCGATTGCCGTGGGCAAATCTGAAGCCGAGGGAGGAGCCAGGCGCATTGGTTGGATGTGCGGACCGGAGGCCCACTCGGAAATTCTGGTTCCAGCGATTTTAGCGGATCGTGAAATGAGTAACCTGCGTGGATTCAGCGGGACTGCGGAGTGAAAATCCCACCCTCTCCGCCATCCCGTCTAACCACGCACCCTCACCACGAAAAAGCAGCATCGGACTTCTCTGCTCGCGCTCCGGCGCGCGGCGGGCTGGTGGGTTCAAATCCCGCCTCCGCAACCAAAGTTTCTTCTCTTTCAATCACCTCCGCAAACCCTGCAGCCATCCGAATTTGTATGCCGCAGTGGAGATTCGAGAAAATTGCGTCAAAGACTCTTCCTATGTCTCACGCTGGAAAAGCATGATTGATGGTTTCCGGGTTTGCCCGTCACTCGGGAGCAAGCGGGAAGCTTGAACGCCGGCACCTGCATCACTATTCTGCCTGAAGTGCCGCACTTAGAGCAGCAAGCGATCCCACGTGCCGCCATACATAGTCGCACGAACCATTTCTTTCTGGTAAAGACCTTGGGGGAATCCGAGTTCGATTCGGCTTGGTCCATCGAGGGATTTCAATTGTTCGGCGGAGAGTTCCAGATCCAAACTGGCGAGATTGTCCTGGAGTTGAGATACCTTCCGCGCTCCTATGATCGGGATTACGGGCGCCGTTCGATGCCGCAACCAGGCGAGTGCGACTTGCGCCATGCCGCGACCGGTCTGTTCGGAGACCGACTTTACAGCCGAGATGATCGGCGCCGCGCGTTGTTCCCTCTCAGGAAAGAAGGCTTTCACTCCCTCATTGGTCATCCGACCGCCGTCGGCCTTTCCTTCGCCGTGATATTTCCCACTTAGAACTCCACCCGCCAGGGGAGACCAAGCAAGTATTCCCAGGTTCAAAGCTTTCGCCATGGGAATCAGTTCGCGCTCGACCGTTCGCTCGATCAGGTTGTATTCGATCTGCAACCCGGTAAACTGTGTCCAGCCTCGAAGCTGGGCCAGAGTATTTGCCTGGGCGATCCACCATGCGGGAGCGTCCGAGATGCCGACGTAGAGAACCTTGCCTTGGCGAACGAGATCGTCCAGGCCGCGCATGACTTCTTCCACGGGTGTGATTCCATCCCAGATGTGCACCCAGTACAGGTCGATGTAGTCGGTCTGCAATCGTTTCAGACTGGCTTCCAGTGCCTGCACCATGCTCTTGCGGTGATTCCCCGCCGCATTAGGATCGTTGCCTGGCGCGGCATTGGAGTATTTCGTCGCTAGAACGACACTCTCGCGATGGCCCTTGATGAACTCACCCAGGAATTTTTCGCTCGTGCCGCTGGTGTAGAAATTCGCCGTGTCAACGAAGTTTCCGCCTGCCTCGCGGT
>PLJR01000072.1 GCA_003140295.1 Acidobacteriota bacterium | reverse complement strand
CCTCATCGCCGCTCTCGCCGGCTTGCGCACGAACAATATCGCTCCGCCCGCCAGCACCGTGCACGCCAGCAAAAATGCCAGTCCCGGCGCAAAGGAACCGGTCGCCGTCCGCAAATATCCAATAAAATATGGCCCCGCAAACCCGCCGAGGTTCCCCACCGAGTTGATGAACCCAATCGACGCCGCGGCCGCTGACGCCGTCAGCAACTCGGTCGGCAGCGCCCAAAAGCTCGGCATGAACGCCGTCGTGCACGCCCCCACCACGATCATCGCCGCAAAACTGACTGGCAGATTTCCCCGCACGAGCAGCGTCAGGCCCAGCGCCGCCCCGCCCAAAAACAAAGGAAATGCGGTGTGCCACCGGCGCTCCCCCGTGCGGTCGGAATGCCACCCGTTCAGCAGCATCGCGCCAAATCCCGCGACGTAAGGCAGCGCTGACAGCAGCGTCACTTCCCCGTTCGGCAGCCCCGTCGCACGCTTCACAATCGTAGGAAACCAGATGATGAATCCGTAGATCCCGATGATCGCCAAAAAATAAACCAGCGTCAGCAGCGCCACCTCCGGCCGCCGCAGCGCCTGCCACACCGTGCATGGCAGCGCCCGCGCTTTCGCTTCCTTTTCTCTCCGCAACTCTTCGCTCAGCCATTCCCTCTCGTCCGGCGGCAGCCACTTCGCCTCCGCAGGCCAGTCTGTAAGAAACCACAGCGTCGCCACCCCAAACAAAACCGCGGGAATGCCCTCGACCACAAATAGCCATCTCCACCCCGGCCATCCCAGCCAATGCTCGCTCAAAATCCACCCGGCGAACGGCGCGCCCAGAATGTTCGACATGGGAATCGCCGCCATGAACATCGCCCCTGCTTTCGCGCGGTCTTCGTGGCGAAACCAGTGCGTCAGATAAACCAGCAGCCCCGGGAAAAACCCCGCCTCCGCCACGCCCAGCAAAAAACGCGCCGCATAGAACTGCCGCGGCGTGTGCACCGCCGCCACCAGAATGGTTACCGCGCCCCAGGTGATCAGGATGCGCGCGATCCATCGCCGCGCGCTCCAGCGCTCCACGATCAGCGCCCCCGGTATCTCAAAAATAAAATAGCCGATGGAAAAAATCCCCGCGCCCAGCCCAAACACCCGGTCGCTGAACGCCAGGTCGCGCGCCATTTCCAGGCCCGCATATCCCACGTTCACCCGGTCGAGAAAAGCGATGATGTAAAGGATGAAGAGAAACGGCAGCAACCGCCAGGCCACGCGCCGCCGGGCGCGCAAAGACACATCGGACAGTTCCGCTACCGAACCCATAAGTGCCCCAAGCTTTTAGCACAGATTTCCGCCGGAAAAGCTACCCGTCTAGTGGGCTACTTTGAATTAGACCGCCCGGGAAGGCGTTAGTGATTTAGTTGGGTTGCTGGAAGCCGAAGAAGCCGAGAGAAGAGCGGCCTGAATGAAGGGTTTGGGGTTATGATCGGGGTAGAGGTAGTTGTGAATATGAGTTCCCATGTCATGCTAGCGATTCTTGGCATAGCCATTGCTACGGGTGTATTAATAAGGCGAATAGCAATCTCCAGCCGATTTTCTTCTTTGTGCGGTCCACAGTGGACGAAAAAGTGGCGTCTATGGCTTACTGGCGAGCTTCCCATTAGCAAACAACCCCGCATTTCAAAGTAGCCCACTACCGCTATCCGGCGACGTTTGGAATCGCGGCCAATTGGTGGGATGATCGCATTTAAGATCCCTTATCCTGGGAGGTCCTCATGAAACGTTGGCCGGAACTCTCGATGTTGCTGCTCCTCATCACCGCAGCCGGTTTCCTCTCTCCCGCCGCGCGCGCCCAGGACAATGCCGCCCCGCCCGCCCCCCGCCAGGACACCGCCCGCCAGGTTGACAATGGTGGCTGGATCACGCTGTTTGACGGCAAAAACCTCGACAATTGGCATGCCATCGGCAACGCCAATTGGAAACTGCTGGACGGCGCGGTGCAAGCCGACCAGGGCAGCGGCTTTCTGGTCTCCAACAAGTCCTACGCCGATTTTCAAGTCCGCGCCGAATTCTGGGTGGATGCGGACGCCAATAGCGGCGTCTTCCTGCGCTGTTCCGATCCGCAGCACGTCACCTCCGCCAATGCCTACGAGGTGAATATCTACGACAAAAATCTCGAGTACGGCACCGGCGCCATCGTCGACCTCGTCAAGCCCTCCACCAACATCAAGGCCGCCGGCCGCTGGAGCACGTACGAAATCACCGCGAAGGGCCCCCACTTCACCATCATCCTAAACGGCGCCAAGACCGCCGAACTCGACGACACCAAGCACCCGCAAGGCCCCATCGCCCTCCAATATTCCGCCGGCCTAGTAAAATTCCGCAGCGTCCAAATCAAGCCCCTAACCAACACACCCTAGAAATCGGGCGTGCACCAGTCGCGCACGCGATCGCCCCCAGTAGCGCAGGCACTCCTGCCTGCGCGCTTTTAGCTGAAAACGGCCCCGAACGCCCGCGGTTTGCGCGAACCGCCAAAATTCAACGCGCTCCCTCTCCGCGGGTGCCCCATGTTTGCGTTTTTTGCAAACGTGGGTCCTATCTCAGTCACCCTTCGAGCAAATCTAAACGTTCGAACACCTCCGACTATTCGAATAGTAATATAGTTTGTTATGTACATATACAGTAAACTATGATAAAATAAGCCGTGAGACTGAAACCTATTCTGCACTGCTCACGCCCAATATCCCTCCCATCTCTTCCCGCGCCTCGGCCTAACCCTCCCCTGCATAAAGTTCCCCTACACCCCCCGCGCCAAATCGCAAAAAACGCGCTCCGCAACCACCAAGCTTTTCATCAATTTACAAACGCCTATTTTCACAGGTCCTTTGTTATGAAATCGTTACAAATGCCTGGGGGGTATAGGCCAATTCCCTATTCAGATTTTAATAACCCCTTTATTATCAACAATCACTCACACCGCGCCAACGCCTCCAAACGCGCGCGCCAGCACTCCCAACCCCGCTACGAACCCGCCGCCGCTTATTATTCGCGGTGCTATAATCCGCCATCATGAACACCAACACTTCGCTCAAAGTGAATGGCCAAACCCACGCCGTCAGCGCGGACTCCGATTGCCCGCTGCTCTACGTCCTGCGCGACGATCTCGCGCTGCACAATCCCCGCTTTGGCTGCGGACTCGGGCAGTGCGGCGCGTGCACCGTCATCGTTGACGGCCGCGCTGTGCGTTCCTGCCTGCTGCCCCTATCGCGCGCGGCAGGAAAAGAAATCGTCACCCTCGAAGGATTGGGAACGCTCGAAAAACCGCACCCCGTCCAGGCCGCGTTCATCGCCGAACAAACCTTCCAATGCGGCTACTGCCTCAACGGCTGGGTGATGTCGGCGAAGGCGCTGCTCGACCAGAATCCCAATCCCTCCGACGCGGAGATGCGCAAAGCATTCGAGAGCCTGGTGTGCCGCTGCGGAAGCCACGCGCGAATTTTCAGCGCCGTGCGCCGCGCCGCTGCGAGCATGCGCGCCGCCGCGAACCTCAGCGACGCGCAGAGGAGCGCATAATTATGGCTGCCAAACTTCCACTGTCGCGGCGCGAATTCGTTAAGGGCACCGGCGGCCTGCTGATCGGCTTCAGCCTGGCTGATTCCGCCATCGTTCCGCAGCTCCTATCTGCCGCCGTGCCGCCGCAAGCTGCATCCACCACGCCTTCTCCCGCGCGCCTCGATGCATGGCTGCGCATCGAAAAAGACGAAACCATCCGGGTATTCACCGGAAAAGCCGAAATCGGCATGGGCGTCGAAACCGCCTACAGCCAGATCGTCGCCGAAGAACTCGACGTCGCGCCCGCGCGCGTGGCCTTCGTCATGGGTGATACCGCTGAGACGGCCGATCAGGGCGGCGTTGGTGGCAGCACTTCCGTCGCTCAAGGCGCTAAGCCGCTGCGCAATGCCTCCGCCACGGCTCGGTTCCTGCTCCTGCAGCTGGCCGCAACTCGCCTGGGCGTTCCCCCCGACCAACTGGAAGTGAAAGACGGAATCGTCAGCGTGAAAGGCGATCCCTCCAAGCATATATCCTACGGCGAGCTCGCCGGCGGCACCGATTTAAACGATGCGCTCAACGTTTCCGGCGCCGGCTTCGGACTCAACGTGCAAGGCGCCGGCAAGCCGAAAGACCCCGCGAGTTACACCGTCGTAGGCACCTCCCTCCCGCGCGTGGACATGCCCGCGAAAATTCTTGGACACTTCACCTACATTACCGACGTGCGCGTCCCCGGCATGCTTCACGGCCGCGTGATCCGGCCCGCCGGCGTCGGAGCCACTCCGGCCACCGTAGACGAAAAGTCGCTGCAAGGTATTCCCGGCGTGGTGAAAGTCGTCGTGAAAGGCAATTTTGTCGGCGTGGTCGCCGAGAATGAATGGTCGGCTATCCGCGCCGCGAAAGCGCTCAAGATTGGCTGGAGCGCGCCCGTGCAGGCCTTTCCCGAACGCGAAGATTTGTACCGCCACATGCGCGCCGCCACTCCCAAGGCCACGCGCGTAATGGCGAATCAGGGAGACGCTGCCGCCGTCCTCGCGACCGCCACGAAGAAAGTGGAATCGAGCTACGAATGGCCCTTTCAGTCGCACGCCTCGATGGGTCCGGGCTGCGCCGTTGCCGATTTCCAGCCTGCTGGGGTCACCACCATCTGGTCGGGCGCGCAAAAGCCCCATGCCCTGCAGCAAGGCATCGCGCAACTTCTAAATCTGTCCGCGGACAAAGTTCACGTGATTTGGGTGGAGGATTCCGGCTCCTACGGCCGCGGCGGTTATGAAGACACCGCTGGTGACGCGGCGCTGCTTTCGCAAGCGGTAGGCCGGCCCGTGCGCGTGCAGTGGATGCGCGCCGATATGACGGCTTGGGGCGCGAAAGGCCCCGCTTCGGTCTTCGACTTATCCGCCGCCCTCGACGCCGCCGGAAGTGTCACCGCTCTGCAATACACCTCGCGTGCCTTCTCGGGAACCGAAATCCTTCCCCAGCCGAATAGCGCGGGCAATCTGCTCGGGGCCCAGCTCAGTGGAGTGGCGAATACCACCGGCGCCGACGAATTCGCCGTGTGGGGCGACATGGCGCCGCGCTACGAATTCCCCAATCTGCACGCCGTCGGCTACGTCGTGCCCACTTTTTACGCCACCGGCTCGCCCCTTCGCGGCACCCATCTTCGCGACCCGGGAGGCCCCGCCACGACCTTCGCGGTCGAATCCTTTATGGACGAGTTGGCCGCCAGCGTCGGCGCCGATCCCATCGAATTTCGCCTCAAATACATCGGCAACGATGCGCGCGCCAAAGCCGTGCTCGCGTCCGTCGCCGAGCACGCTAAGTGGGATCGCCGCCCCTCGCCAAAGAAACCCGCCGCCTCCGCCGAAGTCGTCGCGGGCCGCGGCGTGGCCTTGGCCATCCGCAACGGCACCTATGTCGCCACGGTCGCGGAAGTTGAAGTCGCGCGCCGCACCGGACTGGTTCACGTCAAACGCATCGTTTGCGTTCACGATTGCGGGCTGATCGTCAATCCCGAGGGCCTGCGCGCGGTTATTTCCGCGAATTTGATGCAATCCCTCGGCCGCGCGTTAAAGGAAGAGGTGACGTTCAACCGCAGCAATGTTACCAGCGTCGATTGGACCACTTATCCGGTAACGCGCGCCTCCGATGTCCCCGAACAGATCGACATTGTCCTGCTTAATCGTCCCGATCTGCCGCCTGGCGGCGCGGGCGAACCCTCCAGCCGTCCGACCGCCGCCGCCATCGCCAACGCGGTTTTTGATGCCACTGGCGTTCGCGTGCGGCAAGCTCCGCTCTCACCCGCGCGCGTGAAAGCAGCTTGGGGGACTGCGGTTTCAGCATGACGGGCGCGACGAAAGCTGTAGCGAAAGCGAGTATTTTTTTCGAGGCGCGGTTGAAAGCCTCGGGCGGTGCGAGTTAGAAAAATTTAATTTGCCGACGGCTGCTGCATCGCATTCGATCCCAGCAGCTCTCGTATCTTGGCCGCCAGATCGTCCGGGCCAAACGGCTTTTCGATAAAAGCGGTCCCCCGATCGAGAATGCCGCTATTCACGGCGGCGTCTTCGGTATACGCGGACATATACAGTACCGGCAGCCGCTCGCAGATTTTGGAGATTTGCTCGACCAGCTCGCGCCCTTTCATTCCGGGCATCACCACGTCGGTGAGCAGCAGGGCAATGGACTTGCCGTCGCGGGTCACGATCTCAATGGCGTCGCTGGCATTGCTGGCTTCCACGACCTTGTATCCTTTGATCGTAAGGAAGGTGCACGTCATCTTGCGAACCGCATCGTCATCCTCGACCACCAAAATCGTCTCGGAGCCTTCGAGTGTCGCAGGCACCGGCTCTGGCGTGCGCACCTCCTCGATCGGCTCTTCGGTGCGCGGAAAATACATGGTGATCGCCGTGCCGAAACCCGGCTCGCTCGAAATAGAAATCGCGCCGCCGCTTTGCTCCACAATACCGTACGCGGTGGAAAGCCCCAGTCCCGTGCCCTTGTTGCGCTCCTTGGTAGTGAAAAATGGCTCGAAAGCATGAGACAGCGTTTCAGAATCCATCCCATGGCCCGTGTCTTTGACTGCCAGCGTGACGTGCGGACCTGGACGAAACCCGGGATAACGCTGGGCGCTCGTTTCGTCGAGATGGACATTAGCGGTTTGAATCGTCAATTCACCGCCGTCGGGCATGGCATCGCGAGCGTTGACCACCAGGTTCATCAGAACTTGTTCCACCTGGCTGGGATCGGCGCTCACCCGGCCCAGCTCGGGGTCGAGCTTCATCACCAGGCGAATATCTTCGCCAATCAGAGGAGGCAGGAACTCGGCCACCTGAGCCACCAGATTGTTGAAGTTCAATACTTTCGGTTGCAGCACCTGCTTGCGGCTCAATGCCAGCAACTGCCTCGTCAGTGTCGAAGCGCGCTCCGCCGCACGCAAAATGCTTTCTAAATTTCTACGCAAAAGTTCCCCGGGGAAAAAAGAACGCAACGACAGCGTGGCTTGGCCCTGGATGACCATCAGCAAATTATTGAAGTCGTGCGCTACGCCTCCGGCCAGCCGGCCCACGGCCTCCATCTTCTGTGCGTGGCGCAGCGCTTCCTCGGCCTGTTCCCGGCCGATGATCTCCGCTTCCAATTTTTTGTTGCGCAGCTTTGCGGTTTCGGCCATGTAAATCGTCAATGCCAGCCACAGGGCCATGATCATTCCGCCCACGAAAGTGATCTGCGGCAGAATCGATTCATAGCCGAGTTTTTCGGATTTCGGCCAAATCCGGGCTTGCAAGGTTCGCTGCCCAAATTGCGCATTTTCCGCCTGCGCCGGCGTATTTTTCTGAGGAGGGACGGCTCCGGTGCGAACGTAAACTTCATCGCCGCCGTCGTACACGGCTACCCAATAATCCTGGGCGACGTCCTGCAGAATGGAGTCGAATAAATCGCGGTATCGGAATACTCCGATGATAAATCCGGCGGGATTCAGTTCGGGGCGGAACGGGACACAGACCAGGAAGCCGCGGCCGCCGTCCGGCAAATTCAGGGGGCCACTTACAGTCATGCGCCCGGTGGCGGCCACCGATTTGAGCGCCGCCGTCTGCGCGGAATCGTACACCAGGGCCGCGCCGGAAGTGGCGTCGGCGGGGGGCTTACGGCTGGCCCAGCGCACATGAAATGTGGGATCCACCCACTCGAGCGACTGGTATGCGGGCAAGCCGCTCATCACCAGTGCCGCATCGGACTCCATGTCGATATCGTTTATTTCACCGCGGATTTCCCACCGCCGTCCCAAAAGTTCCAATGGCAAAGTACGAGCCTGCAGCACGGACTCAATTTTATTCTTCACAAAGACAGCTTGTGCTTTCGTCGCGGCTTCGACCTGGGCTTGCTGCTGCATGAGCAGGCGTTCCATAACGTTCAGGGCAAATATCACGGCGATGAGGCCTACCGCAGCGGGCAGGAGCAGGCGATGAATGACGCTTTCACGCATTGGTTTCGACTCGTTTTAGCCCTGGCCGGAGTCCGCAGGGACTACCTACACAAGGCCGTGGAAGCCTTACGAGGGGCCCCGGTACCGAAGTGGGAATCATAATGCGAATGGAGGTGTTTGTCATGAAAAGTCGTCCAAAGGGGACACCGAGATGTGGAGCAGGCTCCAAGTAGAGCCCGCAACCGGTTCTAGGTGGTACTGATAGTACCAACCATGATGGCCGACGTCTTGAACGCTGAATATGAAGTCGTGCCGATGGCGACCCCGCGGTGGATGGTAAGAGAACAACCCGTTGTGAGATCGAGCGCGTTATTATCGATACATCCGATGAATTTAATGGGTTTGACCCGGCGCTCACCCGTCTGTATTTTTTGAGCTGTATTAATGCGACGTGAGCGAGCCGTTGTGCAAAGTCAGCCGTCGGCACGCTCCACGGAGAGATGAGAAAGGAGTGTGGCCATGATGGACGGAGAAATTGGCGACGCCGCAGGCGCAATCTGGCAGGCACTGAGCGGGAACGGGGGAACGACGCTGCCAGAACTTAAAAAGAAAATTGAGTGCAAGCCCCCTGTGTTTGATTGGGCTATCGGCTGGCTGGCCCGGGAGAACAAGATCGCCATTACCCGCGACAGACGGTCTTTCGTGGTCCAATTGAAAGACTCGTCAAATTGAACGACACATATTGTTAAGTGCTTGGCTCCCGCCATTGGATGCGCAGTTTTCTTTTACCACCGGAAATGAGGCGGCCCGACAAAAGTATTTCGCCCTGGCGCCGGGCCTTACTGAGGGATGAGACCTATCGATGAGCGAGTCTACGCAAACGCGGGAAGCAGGCCACGTTTTAACTCTCGAGGAGATCGGGAATTTAACGGCTGAGGGCGGCAAGCCAGCCGAGACGCTCATGAACGTGGTGGCGTTAATCGCCACACGCTTCCACACGGATGTTTGTTCCGCGTATTTACTGGAGCCGGACCGTGCGAACCTGGTGCTGGCCGCGACGCTGGGGCTGCGTGCCGGGTGCATCGGCACACTGCGCATGGGCTTGCATGAAGGCCTCACGGGCCTGGTTGCCGAGCAGGTTCGTCCCGTAACCGTGAGACAGGTAAAGAACCATCCGCGATTCAAATACTTTCGCGAGACCGGGGAAGACGCGTACCAGTCATTCTTAGGCGTGCCCCTCATCGACCGCGGCGTGTTACAGGGCGTGCTGGTGGTGCAAACCGCGGAGCCCCGAACGTTTCGGGAGGATGAGATCCGGATGCTGACCGAGGCGGCGGCCCAGGTGGCCCCGGTGGTCAGCGAGGCCCGGACGCTCGATCGCTTCATCGCTCCGCTGCAAGAACGGCTGTGGTCTCTGGCGCGGAATCTATGGTGGATTTGGGACCAGGAATCGACGGGCTTGTTCCGCGATATGGATCCGTCGGGGTGGAGGCAGCTGAATCACAATCCCATTTCGCTGCTAGCGAACATTCCATTGGTGCGGATCGAATCGCGCGCCCGCGAACTGGTGCTGCACAGCCGCATTAATTACGCCTACCGGCGGCAGAGAGAGTATCTCGAAGCGGATCATACCTGGGGGGCGAGGCATGCCGGTGTGTTACGGCCGCGGCCGGTGGCGTATTTTTCGGCCGAATTCGGATTGCACGAATCGATTCCCATCTATTCGGGCGGGCTGGGCGTGCTGGCGGGCGACCATATCAAAAGCGCGTCCGATCTAGGCATCCCGCTGGTGGGCATCGGCTNNTATTTTCGGCAGCGCATCGACGAGCACGGATGGCAGCGCGAGGAATACCTCCTGAACGATGTCAGCCAACTGCCGATGGAGCCAGCGATAGGAGCGAACGGCGAGCCGGTGGTGGTACAGATTCAGACCCGCAGCGGCCCGATTACGGCGAAGGTCTGGCGCGCGAGAGTGGGGCGATGCGATCTGCTGCTTCTGGACTCGAACGTGGAGGGCAATGCGCCTGAGGACCGGGAACTGACTTCCCGGCTGTATGGCGGCGACCGGAGAATTCGCATCCGGCAGGAATTGTTGCTGGGCGTGGGCGGCTATCGCGCGTTAGGGGCCATGGGAATTACTCCCGGCGTATTGCATTTGAACGAAGGGCACAGCGCATTTGCGCTGCTCGAGGGAATACGCAATCGCATGGAGGAAGAAGGCCTGAGCTTCAACGAAGCGGCGCCGCGAGTTTCCCGCGAGGTAGTGTTTACCACGCATACGCCGCTGCCCGCCGGCCACGACCGCTTCGACGCCGCGCTGATCGACGAGCACCTTGGACCGCTGGGCGACAGGCTGGGCTTGTCGCACAACGCGCTTATGGGCCTGGGACGGGAGCACCCGGATAACCACAACGAAGAGTTTTGCATGACGGTGTTGGCGTTGAAACTGGCCCGCCGCGCGAACGCCGTTTCAGCGTTGCACGGCGAAGTTTCACGGGCGATGTGGAAGGGATTGCATCCCGACAAGCCGGAAGACGGGGTGCCCATTGGACACATTACCAACGGAGTGCACGTTCCGTCGTGGCTGGCGCCNNTGAGCATAGCGGCGAGCCACATCTGTGGGAAGGAATCGAAAATGTGGATGACGGGGAGCTGTGGGAAACACACCTCAGCCTAAAATCGCGGCTCATCGAGTTTGTGCGGTCTCGCGGGGTAGAACAGGCGGTACGCCGCGGCGAAACGCCNNTGACCATCGGATTCGCGCGCCGCTTTGCAACCTACAAGCGGGCGAATTTAATTTTGGCGGACATCGAAAAACTCGCGGCGCTGACGACCGATCCAAAACGCCCGTTGCAATTCATTTTTGCCGGTAAGGCGCACCCGCTGGACGACCCGGGAAAAAGGGTGCTGCAGCAGATTGTGGGATTGATGCAAGA
>PLJR01000199.1 GCA_003140295.1 Acidobacteriota bacterium | reverse complement strand
TCGACGAGCATGATGTGCTCGGCGCGCTCCTTGGGATCTGCGGCCAGCTCGGCGGCGAGGCGGTCGTCTTCTTTTTCATCGCGGCCGCGGGGGCGGGTGCCGGCGATGGGCCGGTAGAAGGCATCGCGACCCTGGACTTTGAGAAGCATCTCGGGTGAGCTGCCGACGATGGCGGTGTCGCCGAGCTTGAGAAAATACATGTACGGGGAGGGATTGACGACGCGCAGGGCGCGATAAATCTCGAACGGATCGGCGCCGGTACGCGCGGAGAAGCGCTGGCTGAGGGCCACCTGGAAAATGTCTCCGGCGCGAATATATTCTTTAGATTTGTGCACGGCGGCCAGAAACCGCGGCCGGGAAAAATTGGAAACCACGCGCAAGGGCGCGCGGCGCGCGGGCGCGGGGCTATCGTCGAGGGGCGCGGCGAGCTGGCGGCGGGTCTCCGAAATTTCGCGGACCGCAGCCTGATACTTGGAGCGCAAGCTGCCTTCGCCATCGGTGAAAACGTTACGCACGATCCAGACGCGGTGCCGGACGTGATCGAAAACGACCAGGCCAAGGTAAAACATCATGACCGCGTCGTCCATGGCGAGATCGTCGCGGGTGCGGTCGGGAATGCGCTCGAACAAGCGCACCATGTCGTAGGCGAAGTAGCCGATCGCGCCGGCGACCAGCGGCGGCAGGCCGGGAAGGCGCACGGGTTTGTAACGCGCGACGCGATGGCGCAGGAAGTCGAGCGGATTCGACTGCACCCAGGAGAGGCGGCTTTCGCCTTCGAGGACGCAGGCGCCGTTGACGTAGCGAAACACCTCGGCGGGCTGGGCACCGAGAAAAGTATACCGTGCGATTTTTTCACCGCCCTCGACGCTTTCGAGCAGACAGGCATACCGCGCGCGTTTGGCCAGGCGCAGGTAGGCACCGACTGGGGTGAGCAAGTCGGCGGTGAACGTTTCGTAGACGGGAACGAGATTGCCGCGCTGGGCCAGCTCGCAAAAGGCTTGGAAATCGGGCTCGATCATGGGGTATTCGCCTGGGATGCGGGGTCGGGCCCGGCTTTTTTTACGGCGCGTTTCATCGTCCCGCTGATGGCTCCGCTTATGGCTCCGCTCATGGCCCCGTTGAGGTTCGCTTGCATGATGTTCGCTTTCGGGGGCTCGTTCGGCGAGGTGCGCGCGGACTGGCGCGCGGAAGCACGCTCCTCGGCAGCGAGCGCGCGGAGGACGGCGCGGCGCATCGCTGCCACCGGGGCGCGCTGGCCGGTCCAAATTTCCCATTGCGCGATGCCTTGCGCCACAAACATCTCCACCCCCGAAATCGTTTCGATGCCACGACGCTCGGCGAGATCGAGCAGGGCCGTTTTCTGCGGCCGGTAGATGAGGTCCATCACCAAGCCGCAATTCAGCTCCGCGGCTTCGAGCGGCGAAGCGCCAGCGGCTGGCTCCGCCGAATGCATGCCTACCGGCGTGCAGTTCACGATGGCATCGAAAAATTCGCGGCGGAACGCGCGGCGCTCGATGGCTTGGCCGCCCACGGCGCGCGCCAGGGCGCGGGCCTGCTCCTTGCGGCGTGCCCAGATCGCGACAGCGGCTCCGCTGCGCGACAGTGCAAAGGCTGCGGCGCGCGCGGCGCCTCCCGCGCCGATGAGGAGCACGCGGCTGGCGGGGAGGGAAACGCGGGTTTCGATGGCGCGCAACACTCCGACGTAATCGGTATTGTAGCCAGATAGCTTTCCGTCCCGCACGGCAACGGTGTTGACGGCGCCTACGGCGGCGGCGAGCGGCTCGCACTCGTCAAGATAGCGGAGGATGCGTTGCTTGTGCGGAAGGGTGACGCTGAAACCGGAGAGGCGAAAAGATTTAACGGCGGCGAGGAAGTCGCGAAGATCGCGAGGGCTGCGGTGCGCGGCGTCGCGCACGTGAAAGGGCAGGTAGATGGCGTCCATTCCGCGCACGGCAAAGGCGGTGTTGTGCATGAGCGGGGACAGCGAATGCGCGATGGGATCGCCGATGACTCCGTAAACGCGGGTGTGGCGCGTGGGGCCGAGACGGAGTGCGCATTCGCGGTTATTGTCGTGGCGAGCCGGCGCGGGACGAGCGCCGGCGTGGCGTGCGGCCGGTCCGCCGGCCACCGGGGCGGCAACGCGAGCGGCAGCGGCGTTGGGCCTCTCCGCGGGCCAGGGCGGCTGGGAGGCAAAAACGCGGTTGAGACGATAAACGCGCTTCACGGCATCGAGAGAAAGCTGGCCGGGAGCGGTGCTTTGTTCCACTGAGGCGTAGGCGAGCGCGCTGCCTTCCCGCAGTGCGAGTATGCGGGAGGCGGCGTCTTCGGCGGCCCCCATTGCGAAGGACGGCGTCGAGTCGGACGGGGTCGAGTCGGCCCGCATCGCGCTGGACCGGCTGGTGGCGCCGCGCGGCGCTATTCCCATGGGCACGGCCACGATATTGCGGCTCTGCGAAATCACGGCAAGCAAGCGGCGGGTGTCGGCCAGCGAACGGCAGGAGGCGGCAATCTTCACCGCGTCTCCGCCGCAGCGGCGCAGGCGTCGGACCAGTCGCGGTACCCGCGGCGGAAGGCGCTGGAAATCGTGCGCGGAAACGAGTATTTGGGCCGGGGACAGTGCCGCGCGCAGCTTTTTAGAGCCGAATCGCTCGGCCGTCTCCATTTCCACATCGCACCACAAACATCCCGCGAGGACCGCCTGCGCCAGGATGGCGATCTCTTCTTCGACAGTTCCGGCGAATTGGCCGCCGGCACGGCGCGTTCTACACGTGGCGATCAGTATGGGAAGTTGCCGGTGCGGCGAGGGGCGAATCGACTGGGCAGGCGGCCGAGAAGCCGTTTGAGCCGCCAGCGGGTGCGAAAGTTTATAAGAGGCGCGGTGCGATTGCTGGCGCGCGAGATGGCGCGACACCCAACGCAGAAGTGCGGCGCGTTCGACAGCGTCGCACAAGTAGTCCAGACGCAGCTCAAGAACGCGTGAACGGCCGCGCAAGCCCGTGGCCAGGCGAATCTGGCGTGCGGATTCGGCGCAGGTCGGCGCGGCAATTACGGCGCAAAGCGGGTCGGAGCCAAAGATAGCCGGAATGTTACCCTCGGGTAAACTTATGGCTTTTACCATGCGGTATCAAAAGTGTAAAGCGCCCCGGCGCTGATCCTTGACGCCCCTGGGCCCCTTTGTTAGGGTCGACAGAGAGAATTACGGCCTCACAGGGTCGTTTTGGAGCAGTGCAAAGGAGCCCGGCAATGCCTTCAAGGTTCAGCTATCTTATTATCTTTATTGCACTTATGATGTCATTAGGTGGTGTGCGGTCGAACGCCCAGGCGGGACCCGCTTCCGGATTGCCGGATGGCGCCTACTGCGGGGGCGTGGTCACCACGCAAGCTCCCAGCACTGATTTATACGTCATCTCCGGGCCGGAACCAGAATTAAAGACAATCTGGACCCAAGGTAATCTCGTGTACATCAACAGGGGGGCAAGCCAGGGAGTCAAAATCGGCGATGAGTTTTTGGTATCGCGGCCGGAGACCGACCCCCTCGCGTTACCGTGGTTCACCGGCCAAATGATATTGATGAAAGCGATGGGCACATATTACGTGGATTTGGGGCGAATTCGAGTGACCACCGTACAAGCTAAGGTGTCGGTGGCGCAGATTATTCATTCGTGTGATTTCATCCAGCGCGGCGATGTGCTGGAGCCGTTCCAGGAGCGACCCGTCCCGGAGATCAGACCGGCGGGCACGTTCGACCGATTCGCGCCCTCTAACGGCAAGCCCAAGGCGACGATCGTATTCACGCGGAGGTTTGGACAGGTGAGCGGCATGGGCACAATTGTTTATGCCAATTTGGGGAGCGCACAGGGCGTAAAAGTGGGCGACTACTTCCGAGTGTTCCGAGAAGTGGGCAACACCCGCGAGAACCTCTATCAAGTATCGACTGATTCCTACAAGGTCTGGGGATTTGGCAGCACGCCCCAGCCGTACGGCGCCGAGGATTTGCCGCGGGACGTTATTGGTGAAGGGGTAGTGACGCGCGTCGGTCCCAACGCGGCCACTATTCTGCTGACCGGCAGCTCCCGAGGCATTTACGCGGGAGACTACGTCGAACTCGAATAAAGAACAGAACTTTCGAGGCCATCTAAAATAGAGGAATGCGGGACCCGGCTGAATCTGGCCGGGTTCTTTTTTTGCGCGGTCTTTGATGCTCGGGGCCGGGCTCTGCAGGTGTTTGCTGGTGTTCGCCGGTCAGGGCCGCTGAAACGCCGGCGGTCGAGCGTTAAGCAGATTGTGCATTCGCTTCGGAAAAAACTTCGGCGCTAAATACAAATACATTGGTACGCGGATCGCGCCAGGCGTTGCGATCGAGGCCAGCTTTCTCGCAGGTTTCCTCGAGGAACCGCTCCGCCGACCAGCGGCGTTCTGCGGCCACCTGGGGGAGAAGCAAGCCGCGGAGGTCGCCGCGCACGACCAAAAGGCCGTGGATGCCGGGAACGATCGGTTGCGGCGATAGTGGCGAGGCTGGTTTTAAAATCGCCTCCGCTGAGGTCGATTTGACGGTCGCCTGCGGCGAATCGGATTTGCTGATCGCCTGCGGCGAGGCCGGTTCTAAACTTGCCTCCGGAAAGCCCGGACATAAAATCGTGTCCGGCGATAGCGGCTGAAACTCCGACAAAACCGAGATTTCGATTTCAAGTCCGGGGAGGTCATCTTGGGCGATCGGCGCAAACCGGGGATCATGCGCCGCCGCGCTGATGGCACATTGCGCCACGGTTTCGCCGAGCGAAAGGGCGCCGTCGGTGCGGCCGATGCAGCCGCGTAATTTGGAAAAGCAATGCAGGGTTACGAACGCGCTTCCGGGTTCGGCCAGGCGCCCGGCGAGAGCGGGCACCTCCGCAAAGGAGTGGTGCAGTACCAATTCGAGGACGGCGCGGCGGGCCAGCGCCAGGAGCGAGCGCCGGTCGTCACTGGAGAGTGGGGGCATCCTGCGAGTTTCGACGGCGCTCGAGGAGATGCAGCCGGCGCCGCTGCTTGACGCGATCGTCCACGTGACTCCAGAACTGCGAAAAATACTGGTACGCCGAAGCGACCGCGCTCATGGCCACCAGCCACAACAGGATGGTGCCCAAGGGGCGGAAGACGGCGTGCTTGGCGCCCAGGATCACCGCGCATACGGCCACGACCTGCAACACCATCTTGGTCTTCCCCAAAGCCGAGGCCGGGATGGTAAACCCCTCGGCCGAGGCGATATTGCGCAGTCCCTGGACGGTAATTTCGCGGCCGATGATGATCACCGCCATCCATCCGGGCACCAACTGCATTTCGACCAGCGAAATAAACGCCGCGGAGATCAGCAATTTGTCGGCGATGGGGTCGAGCAAAATGCCGAGCGTAGTAATCTGTTCGCGCCGCCGCGCGTAATAACCGTCGGCCCAATCGGTGGCCGCGGCCGTCAGTAATATGAGCACGCCCCAAACCGCGAAGTTCATGGGCACGCCAAAAAAAATAAAGTTCGGCTGGCGCGTTAGCAGAACGACGACCAACAGGGGAACGAAAAAAATGCGCAGTATCGTAAGGCTATTGGGCAGGTTCATGGAACACCGGGCCGGGACGTACACCGGAAAACCGGGGCAAACAATTGATCGGGAAATGTCACTGTAACTCACTATAGTACCCGGTTCCATAGCCGTCAACGACGGCTATCCGCGCCGATCATGAGGGGCTAATCGGGGGACGCAGGGGCGCATAAATAGCGCACTTATAGGCACTAGGGGCGGGTGCAACGTTGTAGGGCTATTGCTGTAGAACTGTGCAAATCAATATTTGCCATATTTTCCGCAACTTAGCCGCAGCGCCAGTAGCAAGTTCCATAACAAGATCGTTAAGCCTCACACCTTCAGCGTGTTACGGGAATATCTGTCGTGACAGGAAACACGCGGAGAGATGCCGGTGAAAGGGATTGGCTCGGAGGTAAACAACGATTTCCACACGAAAATCCACAGTTTTCGGCCTTATTTGCTGTTAATGATCGCTGGCAATCTATCTTCTGGGCGTTTACGAATCGGCTATACGTTCTCTTGGAACTGAACAAATTCCCGGCTTTTTCGGTGGCTTCGCGCTTTTGATGACCATTCGCCAGGGCCTTATTTTTCGAGTATCGTTTCGTTAATTTTTCTGGGTGCGTTCCGCAAAGTATTTTTATGCTCGGCATTCTTATGCTCAATGGGGGCCGATGATTCGGCTACGGCCGGCCCCAGGTGCAAACGGCGCGCCAGCGATTCCGGCAGATCGGCATCGAGGTGCATTTTCACGCCACGGACTTCGCTATGCCGCACGCGCCCGAGACCGTGCACCAGCGCGAGCGTGCGGCCATCGGCGAGCGGAACCGAGAAGCGCAAACGGATCAGCGGATCGACGGGCATGGCCGCATCGACGCGGCGCAGCAACTCGTCCAGCCCGGTTTTTCTGAGCGCGGAGACATACACGTTTCCGTCCCAGGAAACGAGTGCGGCGAGGGAATCGGCATCGAGCCGATCGATTTTGTTGAACACGCGAATGCGCGGACGAGCGTCCACGCCGAGGTCGGCCAACACCTTTTCCACCTCGGCGTCCTGCTCGGCCTGATGGGTATTGGAAATATCGCTGACCTGCACGATCACCGACGCCTGCTCCACTTCCTCGAGGGTGGCGCGAAAAGCCGCGAGCAAGGGCTTCGGCAAATCGCGGATGAATCCGACGGTATCGGAAAACAGGGCGNNTCCTCGAGCGTGGCGCGAAACGCGGCGATCAATCCCGGCGGCAGGTCGCGAATAAATCCCACCGTATCGGAAAACAACGCGCGCCGGTTCGATGGCAGGCGCACGGCGCGAACCGTGGGATCGAGCGTGGCAAACATCTTAGGGGATACCAGGACGCTGGCGCGACTGAGAGCGTTGAACAGCGTCGATTTCCCGGCGTTGGTATAGCCCACCAGCGCCACCGTGCCGAGCGGCACGGCCTGGCGGGCCTCACGGCGCAGCGACCGCTGGCGCCGCAACGATTCGATGTCTTGGCCGATGCGGCGGACGCGCTCGCGGATGCGCCGGCGATCGGTCTCGAGCTTTTGCTCGCCTGGGCCGCGCGTGCCAATGCCGCCGCCCAGGCGCGAGAGATTCTTATCGCCTCCCGCAAGGCGCGGCAGCAGATAATTAAGCTGCGCCAACTCGACCTGGAGCTGGCCTTCGCGGCTCCGCGCATGGCGCGCAAAAATGTCGAGAATCAATTGGGTGCGGTCAATAACGCGGCAGTCGAGGCCCCGCTCGAGATTGCGCTGCTGTACGGGCGTGAGATTGCGGTCGAAAACGACCAAGGGGACCTGGTGGGCCTCAGCTTCCGCGCGAATCTCGTCCAGTTTTCCGCGGCCCACGAAAGTCGCCGGGTCCACCGAATCGCGCATTTGCAGGATGCTGCCGGCCACTACGGCGCCTGCGCTACGCGCCAATTCGGCGAGCTCGGCGAGCGACTCGCGAGCCGTTTCCGCCGACCCCTGCGCCGCGCCGCCCGCGTGAGAGGTGCGCTTCAGGCCCAGCCCTACCAGGAGGACGCGCTCGTGCGTGTCAGTGCTTCGTGTGGTCTTCATTCGGGCAGGCAGGCGGCGACGCGCGGCAAATCATGCGATTTACGCGAACGGCGTTCGTTGGGAAGGAAAAAAGCCACGGAAGAGTGAGGTTGGCGAAGGATATTCTGATCCCCGCACTGATTATACACCCGCACACCGGTGCTGAGGCGGTGCGACTCCCTGCGAATGAATTTCAGTATTTCGCCAGCGGTGTTATGGGCGGCGAGGGGTTGCTGGCGAGGTATTGTGCAATTTCGGCGGCCACGGCTGCGACGATTTCGGGCTCGTCGCCGAATCCTGAAAACCAGTGCACGCCGGGCTCTTTGCGAAACCAGGTGAGCTGGCGCTTGGCATAGCGCCGCGTGGCTTGCGCGATGGCGGCGATGGTTGGGGGCAAAGGCGTTCCTGATTCGATATGCGCACGCATTTCGCGATAGCCGATAAATTCGAAGGGCTTGGTTACGGCAGGCGAGGAGTGGGGCTGCGTAAGCGGTACCCCGTCCGTATCAGGACCACCAGGCGGGCCAGTATCGGGGCCAGTATCGAATATTGGTATCGCGGCCGCGGGCGGCCTCGGCGTTTTTGACGAGGCGAGCAGCGACTCCACCTCCGCCCGCCAGCCGCGGTCGAGCATCGCGTGGGTGCGGTTCTCGATGCGTTCGTACAACAGCGCGCGCGCCGGGTTCAGGCCAATTTTTAGCGGCATGTACCCTTCGAGCGGCGCACGTCCCGCGCGGTACACATCGCTCAGCGGCTTGCCCGCGAGGAAACGGATTTCGAGCGCGCGTACCAGTTTTTGGGCGTCCTGGGGAGAGATACGCGCGGCCGCGACGCCGTCCACGCGACGCAGCAGGCGGTGAAGATGCCCGGCGCCTCGCCGTGCGGCAATGGCGTCCAGGCGCGCGCGAAAGGCGCGCGAGCGCGCGGGAGCATCGGAGAGGCCGGCCAGGAGCGCGCGAAGATAAAGGCCGGTGCCGGCCGTGAAAATGGGAAGGCGCCCGCGGCGGCGCAGGTCCTCAAGAACGTCCACGGCGCGCCGGCGATAATCGGCGGCGGTGAATAGCTCAGCCGGCTCGATCAAGTCGATCAAGTGATGAGGAACACCCCGGCGTTCTTCGGCGGTGGGCTTGGCGGTGCCGATATCAAATCCGCGATAGACCTGGGTTGAATCGCAAGCCACAATTTCGCCGCCAAAACGCCGCGCCAGGGAAATCCCGAGCGCAGACTTTCCGGCGGCTGTGGGGCCCACGATAGCGATTAAGTGAGTCACTGGAAATGTGCCACTAAACTTTTTCTAGCCCGATTGGTTCGGCCAGGTTGGTCTGGGGCAGCGTGCCCGAGCGTCGCCGCCTTGGTGAGGCGTCATATGCGCCATGGTTTACGCGATCGTACGCCCTCGTCTACACCGTGGTTTACGCGTGGGCGGCTCAGCGCAGCTGCCAATAGCGGGCCAGGAGGTAGAGCAGAAAAAGCGCCGCGAGCAGCAAAGCGCCCAACACCTGTGCGCGGCCCGGCTTCACGTGCTATTCATACCGGCGGGAGTTTTCACGGCTGACGCTCACTGCGCATTCAGAGGCATATTGTAAAGGAAGATAAAGCGCAGCTCGATAAAAGGGCCGCTGAAAGCAGGCGGCAGCGGCTCAAAGGGCGTCGATGCGCGAATCGAGGAAAGCGCCGCGCGGTCGAGCGGTTCCTTTAGCGACGTGCCCATCAACAGGGGCTCGGCATCGGGAACGCTGCCATTGCGCATGATGCGAAATTGCAAGGTGACGCGGCCGCGATCGCCCAAGCGCGCCGACTCCGGCATGATCGATAACCAGTTGCGCTTCACGCTGGCAACCACACGAGCGAGATAGTTGGTGAAATCGACACCCTCGGTGGGCGTGAGCATCTCCAGCGTGCCGCCAAGCCCCTGACCACCTCCGCCGCCAGGGCCACCTCCGCCGGGTACCTGGCCACCAAACTGTTGCGTGGTCCCGCCACCGTGCAAAGCGCCTTCCGCAGACTCTTCGAGCGAGCGGCCCGGCGAACTCGATCTTGGGAGCATGAGTCCACTGTTAGGGGAAGGCGAGGGCGACGGCTGCGGTTTGGGCTCTTCGACCGTGCCGCGCAAAAAATCCGGAGGCTTGCTCGACGCTTGCGTCTGCGGCACCTGTGGAGGGGGCATCTCGGGCGGCGCCTCGACTGGGGCTTCGTTGCGTATGACGCGCTCAGGAACTTTCGGTCCGGGAAGCGGCTGGATCTCACCGGGCGCGATTTTTCGCAGCACGCGCGGATCGACGCGAATCGCCGGTGTCGGCGCAGCGCGGGGAGCGGGGGTTCCGCGCACGTCCGGAGGCATGTAAATGAAGCTGAGTTGCTGCCGCGCCATATCAATCTGCTGCTGGGTGGGGCCGCGATAGGGGAACAGCTTCGATTGCAAAAGAATAAAGATAATGAACAGTGCGTGCGCGGCAATGGAACCGGTGCGCGCAATCCAGTTCCAGTCCCTCTTGGGGGCCTCGACGGGCTCAACCATCAGGTTCACATCGCCGGTGGTCAGGACGTCGGGCTCGAGACCCTCGGGAAGCTGATCGAGGGTCACGCGGCCCTTGCCGCGAAGTTCGACCAGCGGCAACGCCGCGGGCACGGTGACGCGCCGGTCCATCACCGTCAGCGGCGCGTAGGGTGGATGCACGCTCGCGGGATCGAGCGGAGTCGCGGGCATATCGCGCGGAATCACTTGCCGGGAGGCCAGTACGTCGAGCGGCATGTGGGCCGGAATCGAGGTGCGCGTGTCGAGCGTAATATGCGGCAGATTCGCAGCGATGATGGTGCGATCGTCAAGCAGCGTGGTCAGCCGGCGGGGAGGCGCGTCGGGATTTTCCGCCGGAGGGCGCGCGTCTCGCGGGACTAGAGAGCGCGGGATCATGGATTAGCCTGCTGGGATGCGAAGGCACCCAGTTGGACGCCGCGGCTGTGTTCGAGGATGCCTGCCATCACCCGATCCGCGAGCGCGAGCGCGCGCCGGCCGGCGGCGCCGTCGACGACGGGCGCTGTGCGGTGGCGCACGGCGTCGAGGAAAGCGCGCAGCTCGCCTTCGAGCGGCTCCTGCGCACGAACCGGAATTTGCTCGAAGTCAAACTGGGGCTGCGGTCCGGGCTGGCGCACGGAAATGCGCAGCGCGTCTTTCCGGGCGTAATCGACCGAGATGTATTCATGCTGCTGAAAAAAGCGCATCTTGCGCACGCGTTCCACCGAGACGCGGCTGGCCGTCACATTGGCTACCGCGCCCGACGGAAATTCGAGCCGTGCGTGCGCGATATCCACTTTGTCGGTAACTACGGGGATGCCCAGCGAGCGGACTTCGGCTGCAGGCTCGTTGACCAGCGCCAGCAAAATGTCTAAGTCATGAATCATTACGTCGTAGACCACGTCGATATCCAGGCTGCGCGGGGTGAACACGCCCAGGCGATGCACCTCGAAATAGAGCGGCCG
>PLJR01000184.1 GCA_003140295.1 Acidobacteriota bacterium | reverse complement strand
CAAGTGGATTGGGTGATTCCGGGTAACGACGATGCCTTGCGAGCCATTCGCTTGTTCACCTCCAAGATCGCCGACGCCGTAATTGAAGGCCGCCAGGCCTACGAACAGACGCAACTCGCCGATCAAAAAGCGCAGGAAGGCGCGGAGACCGGCGAAAGCGTCGATTACGTGGATACCAGTGCCTACGAATCGTACGAGAAACAGGAAGGCGATTTCGTAGATGTTCCCGAGGGCGCCGAACCCGCTGCCGACGCCGCGCAGACAGTACCGGCGGAAACCGAGCCTGAATCGGGAAGCTGACGGCCCCGACCCGTTGTCGGTCCTCGTCGCGCAGGCCGTCACATTCACGCACGGTGAGCAGCGTGTGAGACACAAAGTGGCGCAGAAAAATCAGCAAGCCACAAATCAGCAACAAAAGAACGAGCGCAGTCTATTCTGAGGATTTGCCGACGCAATGACCACGAAACCTGAAGAAGTGCCCCCGGTAACTAAGCAGGTAAATGTCTCGGCGCAATTGGTGAAAGATCTGCGCGAGCGCACCGGTGCCGGCTTCAGCGATTGCCGCGCGGCCCTGGTGGAAGCCGGCGCCGATATCGAGAAAGCTATCGATGTCTTGCGGCGCAAAGGCCAGGCCGCCGCGCAGAAGAAGGCCCAGCGCGAAGCCACCGAAGGGTTGATCGGCCATTACCTGCACGCCGGCGGAAAAATTGCCGTGCTCGTCGAGATCAACTGCGAATCCGATTTCGTCGCGCGCACTGACGATTTCCAGCGGCTTTGCCATGACGTGGCCATGCACGTCGCGGCACTCGATCCGCGTTACGTGCGCCGCGAAGAGGTTACGCCGCAAATTCTCGAGCACGAGCGCGAAATCTACCGCGAGCAGGCGCGCTTGACCGGCAAGCCCGCCCCTGTGATCGAAAAAATCGTGGCCGGCAAAATGGAGAAGTTTTACGAGGAAAACTGCCTGTACGAGCAGCACTTCATCAAGGATGAGTCGGTCACCGTCCGCGAATTAATCAATCAAACCATCGCGAAGCTCAAGGAAAATATTTCGGTGCGGCGTTTTGTGCGTCTCAAGGTCGGCGAAAACTCGTCGTTCCCGCCTGCCGGCGGGGATGCTACCGTCGCCGTTAGTTCACAATAGCTTTCCGCGGCGTGCCGCGTCTCCGAAATCTCTGCTAGAATGCCTGCCGGGTTAGCAACCGAATGCGTACTCCCCTATGACCGCCTCCACTTTCGTGAGCGCCGAAAATGCCGTCCGCCCCGTCTTCAATCGCGTGGTGCTGAAGCTTTCCGGCGAATCGCTGCAGGGGCCGCTGGGCTCCGGAATTCACGCGGAAACGGTGGCGCGTATCGCCGCCGAGCTCAAGGAAGTGAGCGACCTCGGCATTCAAATGGCGATTATGGTTGGCGGAGGAAATATTTTTCGCGGCACGCGGCAGAAGTCGCTGGCGATCGACCGCGCGACGGCCGATTACATGGGCATGCTCGCGACGGTGATCAACGGACTGGCGCTGCAGGACGCGCTCGAAAAGCAGGGCGCGCACACGCGCCTGCTGAGCGCGATTGAAATGCACCAGGTGGCGGAGCCGTTCATTCGCCGCCGGGCCACGCGGCACATCGAAAAAGGGCGCATCGTGATTTTCGCGGCGGGCACCGGCAACCCTTATTTTT
Organism: Acidobacteriota bacterium; assembly: GCA_003140295.1. GTDB lineage: Bacteria > Acidobacteriota > Terriglobia > Acidiferrales > UBA7541 > Palsa-189. Next base: position 1,760 of record PLJR01000184.1, on the reverse strand, counting down.
CGACCGACACTGCGGCCGCGTTGCGCGCGATGGAAATCAAGGCCCAGGTGATCCTGAAGGCCACGCGCGTGGACGGCATTTACGACGCCGATCCGGAAAAGGTGCAGGGCGCGAACCGCTTCGACCGCATCAGTTACATCGACGTGCTGCAGCGGGGGCTGGCGGTGATGGATTCCACCGCGATTTCGCTGTGCATGGAAAATAAAATGCCCATTATTATTTTTGACTTGAACCAGCCCGGGAACATCAAGCGGGTGGTGTTGGGGGAGAAGGTGGGCTCGCTGGTGACCGCGGGCTAGCGCCACGCCGGCCGCCCTGCAGGGAATTTGTCGCCGAGGATTCGCCAATGACCACGATTGCCACCAGCAAAGACGCCCTGGCGCAGGCCAAAGGGCGCATGGAGAAAGCGGTTGAGGATTTCCGGCGGGAGCTGGCCTCGGTGCGCACGGGGCGCGCGAACGTCACGCTGCTCGACCACGTGCGCGTCGATTATCACGGCACGCCCATGCCCGTGAATCAACTGGGCACGCTGACGGTCCCCGATCCCATGACCATCGTCATTGCGCCCTGGGATCCGAGTGCGGTCCCGCTCATCGACAAAGCGATACGCGGCGCGGAGCTGGGCCTCAATCCGGCGAGCGACGGCAAAGTGGTTCGCGTGCCGATTCCGCCGCTGACCGAGGAGCGCCGCAAAGACCTGGTAAAAAATCTGCACAAGGTGCTGGAAAATCACCGTACCGCGCTGCGCAGTGTGCGCCGCGATATCAAGGAGGCGGTGGAGAGCCTGGAAAAGGAAAAGAAAATCAGCGAGGACGACCGCAAGCGGGCCGTCGAAGAATTGGACAAGGTGACGCACAGCGAGACAAAAAAAATAGAAGACCTGTGCGCGGCCAAAGAAAAAGAAGTTCTGGAATTGAGATAAACTTCGGTTGGTCCGCTGCACCTGAACCGGCGGCAAAATCCCCCATCTGTGCGGCTGTTTATACGTAACGCAACACCCTGCGCAGCGGCAGTCACCGAGAGGGGTTCCCCGGCAGCGTAGGTCCAGGCGGTCGGGGATCCCAGGATTTGCCAGCCGCTCGTGGATTCTGCGGTCGCCAGAAGCGCCTGCGGTACAAACCTTCGCGTTTTGCAACTAGCTGATCGATAAAAGCTTATCGTCCGCGCCGGGCTGGCGAGAAGCGGTGGCAGGCGGCCCATAGAGTGGCAAAGGGAGTGGCCGAGGCGGGTTGATGGGGTTAGATCGGTTGTTCTCCCAGCGACGCGCGGGGCAGTGCCAAATAATGGCATTTTTTCTTTTGACACTAAACTCTTTTTTTCCTATACTTACCACTTCGTTAGGGGAGTTTGTCCCTGCTGTTGAAGGGGGAAGGTCTCCAGTCCCGGAACATTTTTAGGAACGGGACCTGGAGAGCGGCCGGAATGGGGCGCCAGCCCCGCAAAGCCGAGTAAGCCTCTCCGCTAGACCCAGTAGACGCACATACGTTGCTGGAATTGGTGGGGAGTCTCTTGTCGGTCCGCCAGGGTTGTTGTGGTTTCAACCCTTTCTGTAAGCAAACCCGCAACGCCCGCGAAGGCATGAATCAGTGTCGGCGCGGAATAGCGATGAATTTCTTGCTCGATTGAGGGAGAGCCGTGCCGACGTTTGCGCAACTGGTCCGTTACGGACGCGAGAAAGTACGCACGAAAACGAAGTCTCCGGCGCTGCAGGGATGCCCGGAAAAGCGCGGCGTGTGCATTCGCGTGTACACGCAGACTCC
>PLJR01000064.1 GCA_003140295.1 Acidobacteriota bacterium | reverse complement strand
CATAAAAACGCGCCGCTCAGCACGACGCGCGGCGACAGGCGGTCGCCCAGCCAGCCCCCGGCAATCGACGCCAGTGCGCCCACACCGAAAAAGCTGATCACAAATCCCGCTAGACGCGGCGTGTAATGCAGGCTTTCCCGCAAGAAGCTGGGATACAATCCCAGAAATCCATACATGCTCAAGCCGTGGATAACGCTCAGCACCGCCAGCAGCACTGAATTCCTGTTCAGCAGCGTGCTCGCGCCGCCGGCGTCGGCTCGCGCGGTTACGGCGTGCCGCGTCTCGCTGAACCACGGCCGCACGCCTACCATGATGACGGCCATCATTACGAAGCCGAATAGGCCAAACGCGACCATGGGAGCGTGCCAGGTCTTGTACGAACTCAGCAGGGTACCTGCGATGATGGGGCCGAGAAAGCCGCCTATCCCGTAGCAAAAGTTTACCGAGCCGATCGCCGCCGCCCGGTAGCGCGCGAAATAACTCGCAGCCAGCGCAAACATTGACGTCGCCAGCATCGACATGCCGATGCCTTGCGCCGCCAGGCAGGCGAGCATCGTCCAAAAGCCGGTGGCCACCGTGGTCAGCGCCGTAGCTCCGGAGAAAATCGCGATGCCCGTCAACAGTACCGTCTTACGTGAAAAACGGGTAAGTAGAAAACCCGTAGGCAAACCGCCCAAGCCCAAGCCCAAAGTAAAAATCGTCGAGAGCAGGCCCGTATTGGCCAGCGAAAATCCAAAGGTCCTGCGGATGTCCGGAGCAAGTACGGGAAACAGGTAGCGGTCCGCCGCCATCAGCACGTACGAAGCCAGCAGCACGCAGAACATCGCGATGGCTACGCCACGCGCCCCCGACTCTTCGTTGGGAACGGGCTTTACCTGCACCGCAGATACTGGGCTATTGGCCATAAACTTGATGCTTGGCTACTAGACATAAAGACGTGCAGCGGGCGCGAGTATACTTCATGACGCTCGGTTTTTGGAAACGATCTCTGCACGCCGATCGGCGTGTTCAAAAAAGCCGGCGGCAAGGCCACAAATCCGCTAGGTGTCGCCAAAAACGCCCGTCGGCGCGTCCCCAACTGTAGAGCAATAGTCCAGCGGGCAATGGCCACGCGTTAAATCGTGGACGCGCGGAGGTTCCGAAGATCGAAACCCAGACTCAACTCCGCAATCCGCCATAGTATACTTCGCAGGAAAAGGAGACCGTCTATGCCTGGTTCCTTCGTCACACGCCGGCAATTTACCCTGGGCTTGGTAGCTGCCGGAGGTTCCCTTCTGGTGAGCCGCCGCGCCCCGGCTGCCGATTTCCAACTGCGCCAATTCCACAATCAGCCGCCGGAAAGCCCCCTCCACAAGCGCCTGCTCGAAATGTGGAGCGCGGTGAAAGCCGAAACCAACGATCGCATCGACGTTCAGACTTTTCCCGAAAATAATCACATCGCGGGTGGCGATCCCGCCGCCTTGCAGATGATCGTCGACGGGCGCCTCGATTTCATGACCCTCAATGGCGGCCTCATTGGCGCCATTGTCCCCGCGATGAATGTCCAAAGCATCCCCTTTGCATTTCGCGATACCGCCCAGGTGTTCGCCGCTCTGGATGGCGATCTCGGCGATTACCTCCGGCAGGAAATGAGCGCGAAGGGCATTTATGCGCCTCCCAAGGGATGCTTCGACAACGGATTTCAGCAGCTCACCTGTCAGACCAGGCCCATTCGCACTGCCGCGGATTTGGAGGGGCTCAAGGTGCGCACGCCTGACAGCCCGGTTTACATCGAGCTATTCAAAACGCTCGGCGCTACCCCGGTGCCCATCAACATCGATAAGCTCTACGAGAGTCTGAAATCGGGTGTAGTGGAAGCCCAAACCGATCCCCTGACGATCATCGAGCTGTTCAAGTTATATGAAGTGCAAAAATATCTCAGCCTGACCAGCCATGTGTGGGGCGGGTTCAATCTCATCGCCAATCTAAAGATGTGGCAGGGCTTGCCGGCCGACGCCCGCAGCGTGATCGAGCGCAACACCGTGAAATTCGTTAAGGCGCAGCGCGCCGACAATCAGGCTCTCAACGACAGCCTGCGTGCGAAACTCACCGAGCAGGGCATGACCTTCAATCAGGCGGAAACCGACACCTTCCGCGCCAAACTCGGGCCCTTCTATGCACGCTGGAAAGAAACCGCCGGCCAGCGCGCCTGGAGCCTACTCGAGTCCCACACCGGCAAGCTCAGCTGATAGTTTGCCTGGGTGTTAACACATGCCGAAGCGCGTTAGACACAGCCCTTTGGCTTGATTGGGTTTGCGGCAGTGGTTAGAAGTCGCGCTTTGGCTGACTAGGTTTTGACGAGTGTTACAACCCGCATTTGCCTTAATTGTCTTTCTCAGCGCGGGTGCGGGCTCTACCCGCAGTCCGCGTAATTAACGGTCCCATCCATTGTTTTCCCAGCTTCGGCTGACCACGTTTTCCAGGTGTTAGAATCCACAATTGCCTTTAGCTGTCATTCTGAGAGGCTGTGNNGGCACCAGCAACGTGCATGTCACGCGGTTTTCCGGAACTCGCTGGCGTCTGCCCGGTTCTTCGTGAGGTGCTTCTCTTCGGCCGAAATTTCTGCCCGTTCCCGCCTGATCTCCAGGCGAATATGCGCGAACAAGCTCATGTAAATGTTTGCCACCCAAACCAGAGCAAACCCCGCGATCACATATCCCAGCCAGCCCGCAGCGAGCAGCTTAAACCTGGTAAAAATCAGGAACACCACGGTCACGTAGTGGCTGAAGCAGTATTCGCAAGTAAAGACGTAAAAAAACTTGCGCGCGAAAACGCGCCTGCAATTCTTGCTGTTTTCCTCGCAAAGCTCGCGCCACTCGCGGAGCACCTCTTCGCGCGTTACGGTCCACGCAATAGACGCAATCGGAATCGCCAAAACGAATAGCCATACCAGTTGTTCTCGCAAGCGCACGGCATCTCTCGCGGCGTTTTGTTCTGCAGCTGCCCCCAGCCCAGTTCTCTCTACAGCCCGTCAACAATAGAGTCGTGACGCGACGCCCGCCTAGCAGGCGAAAATAGTAGATGCCCTGGCTGCGACTGCGTAACAAGGCTCATTTTTGGCTTTAGGCGTTATTTATGCCTTACGGTAAGACTAATGTCTTCAGTTAGTTACGCCGAGGCGTTGATTTTTTATCAAACTGCGTTGCTAATTGTCTGTTGTGGTATAATGACTATCCCACCTTCGTATCAGGAAGGATGCCCCGCGCGGGTGTTGCGCCGATACAACATCGCGCGGGGCGCTTAATTTTTCCAGGGGCAAGCTTTTCCAAGTTTTTACCCATTAGTGGTGGAAGCTTGCTTAGACATAACCCTTCCCCTGAGGAGGATCTGCGTCACGTGACCGCCTCTAAGCTCGCTGCTGGCCTCAAGCGGGCCCTCAATTTCAATGCCGGCCCCGGTGCTCTACCGATTTCGGTGCTTGAGCGCGTTCGCGAGGAACTGCTCGATTGGCACGGCAGCGGAATGTCGGTGATGGAGATGAGCCACCGCTCCCGCGAATTCGAGCAAATTAACGCCGCTGCGGAGGCGGGGCTTCGCAAGCATTTAGGCGTTCCTGCCGATTACGCGGTAATTTTCGTCCAGGGTGGCGGCAGCCTCCAGTTCAGCATGGTGCCCATGAACCTGGCCGTGCCCGGCAAGCCGGTCGACCTCCTGCATACCGGCAGTTGGACAGCGAAAGCCTTGCAGGAGCTGAAAAAAGGAACACCGCATCGACTCGCCGCTTCCACCGAGGCGCAAAAGTTCACCCGCGTCCCTCGTCACGACGAGATTTCGCTTTCCGCCGACGCTTCCTACGTCTATTTGTGCTCCAACAACACCATAGAAGGCACGCAGTGGACGGATTTTCCCGCCACCGGCGAAGTCCCGCTCGTAGCGGACATGTCTTCCGATCTCGCTTCGCGCCGCATCGAGGTGCAGAAGTTTGGATTGATTTTTGCCTCCGCCCAAAAAAATCTAGGCCCGGCAGGCGCCACCGCCGTCGTCGTCCGCAAGGATCTGGCCGAGCGCGCGGATAAAGGCCTGCCTACGTTGCTGCAATACCGGACGCATATTAAGGAGAAATCGCTCTACCAAACCCCGCCAACCTTTGCCATTTACGTGCTGGGCCTCGTCATGGAATGGATTGAAGCCGAAGGAGGCCTCCCCGCCATCGAAAAGCGCAACGCAGCCAAAGCGAAGCTCCTTTATGACGCTATCGACTCGAGCGACTTCTACGCGTGTCCCGTGGAGAGTTCTTCGCGCTCTAAAATGAACGTTGTCTTCCGCCTGGCGGGAGGCGCTGAGGCCGTGGAAAAGATATTTGCGCAGGAAGCCGAAGCGGCCGGCATGGTGGGCACAGCCGGGCATCGTTCGGTCGGCGGAATGCGCGTCTCACTTTACAACGCGGTGGAACTGGAAGCCGTCGAGACGTTAGTGAGTTTCATGCGCGAGTTCGAGCGCCGGCACGGCTGAGCGCTCGGTTTCGCGCGCGCGGCTGCGCTCTGGAATAATCGCGTCTGAAGAAATATCACCGTTAAAAATGATTGCCGTTTACCTGTGATGGTTTTCGCATCGCGGCCGGGCACTTGAGGGCCGCCCACGCCGGGGCCATCAATGATTTGGCGGTCGCGGGCGTTCGATTTCCGGCATGATTGCGAAAAGGTAAACCCCATCGCGGCGCAAAGGCCGAGGGCTGCCGCGCTGATAGCGGAACGCGCTTGGTGGTCGGGCACTCCCTCAATCGCATGGCATTGGCGCTCGCTGCGCCGCCGCGCCGATGCGTCTTATTGTCGCCTGGGAATCGCTGAATGTGCAGCAGCCTTAAAATATCCTGAAATTTTCGCCGCGCATCTTTGCGTCCGACACCCCGTCCGGCATTTTGTTTTGGAAAAAAAGCGTTTCTCTAGAGTGTTTCCTGTACAATTCTCCGCGGCGACAGCTTTTTCTGGCCTGCTGCCCGGCTAAAAAGCTCAAGCTGTAACCCTCCAAAGCAGTTCGCTTTAGTCGGTCGCAACGGCACGGTTACTGAAAACTTACGATCGATACTCTGATCAGGCTTGAACGCCCTCGGGAGCGTGGAAATGCCAAAGGTCATACTCGTAAATCCGGCCATGTCGACCATGGGGTACAGCATCATTACGCCGCGGTGGCTGTTTGTTATCGCCCAAGCCACCCCTTCCGAGCTGGTTGGCGATCCAATACTCGTCGATGAAGCCATTCAGGAGTTTGATCCCGGCATTGTCAGGCCAGGAGATATCGTTGGCATTGGTATCAGTACAGGCAATTGCATTGCCGGGTATCGTGTGCTCAAGCAGGCCAAGGCCAAGGGTGCCACCGTGATCATGGGCGGCATTCATCCCACAATTTTTCCCGACGAGCCGCTTGAGATGGGTGCCGATTCCGTGGTCACCGGAAACGGCGATGAGATTTGGCCCAAAGTTGTTCGCGACGTTTTGGAACGCAAGCTCCTGAAGCGTTACGACGGTGGCCGGGTAGCCGGCGAGAACTTGCTCAAGGCTCGCTGGGATCTTTTGGATCCTGCTCAATACACCTTTGCCACTGTTCAAACCGTGGCTGGGTGTCCCGAGAACTGCAGTTTTTGCTCGGTATGGGTAACCGATGGACGCCAGCCGCGCCAGCGCCTGGGCGATAAAATCATCGAGGAAGTGAACGAACTTTACGATCTTGGTTTTCGTTACGTAATTTTCGCCGACGACAACTTCAATCCCTCGACTTTGGGGCGCATCGAGCGCGAGCCCAGCGCCCAGATGCGCAAGCAGCTCGAGCAGATCCGCGAAGACCGGCTGAAATTTTTCGACGATTACGACCGCCAGGTGCCGAAAAATCTTTACGCGTTCACGCAAATGACTACCGAAGTGACCAGCGATGAAGAGTATCTCTCCGCCATGTACAGCAAAATGCGCATCCGCGCCGCGCTCATTGGCGTCGAGTCCTTTTCCGAAGAGGGCCTCAAGAGCGCGAACAAGACCTGGAATCCCATTGGGCAGAAGATGGTCGAGACCATTCAAAAAATTCAGAACGCCGGTATTCTGTGCCTCAGTTCCATTATTTGCGGACTCGAACCCGACACCGTTGAAACCATCCGCACCATGAAGAACTTCGCGCTCGAATCCGGCACCATTCTCGCGCAATTTACTTTCTACCATCCTTACCCCGGAACCAAAGATTTTCATGAAATGCTCACCGATATTAAAAACCGCGAAAAGCCCAACGGCACGCAAAAACACCAGATCAAAATTCGGAACGAGCGCTTCTGGTTGAAAGCTACCAACGAAGTCGACATGAGCGTTCATCCGCACATCAGCCGCGACGATCTGCTTGCGGAAAATAAAAAATGCTGGGATGTTTTCTATTCGCCCTCCGAAGTCTGGAAGCGCGTCAACCGCGGTCGATCGAAGGGGTGGCCGATTGTCGGGAAATTTACTTATTTGTTGTTATGCCTCATTTTTCGCCGGATTTATGGTGGGCAGGGGATGGCCGCTGATGGGGTGCGCAAGAAGCGGCTGGGATTCGTCACGCGCGGGTTAATTAAGGTGGGCACAACGACTTACAACTATTATTTCCGCAAGCGCATGGGCGTCCGCCTGGGCCAGCCGCTCGCGCGGCCGTCGCAACTGCAACGTGAACCGGAAGTGAGCCTGTTGCCTGCGCACAACTCGGAAGTCGTTGATGGCGAGCGAGTTGGGCGCTAAAATCAGGCTAAAATCCGTTGTGCGCTTAAGGTGCGCAAAATGTACGAAAAATGCACGCTAAATCGCCTTTAGCGCGGACTTGTACCGGACAGTCCCGGAACCCCAAAGCGGAACGAGGGACGCCGGTGTGGACCGCCAATCGCTGCCGTACTCCGTACTACACCCCATCACGGTAAGGTTCGGCGCCCGGGTTCCTGTCGTGCGTGTGAGCACACTCCCCGCACCGGTACTTGCGGACGGCGTCGCGCGAGACGTTTGCCGAGCCGGCGGGCGCGGCCACATAGCGGCGAGAATACGCATGTCGGTCCGCAGACGTTCAACATGGAAGGCACAATCCCGACAGCGCGGACCCGGCCGCAGGAGAGAAAAAACTTCAAAAAATTCTTGGAAAGCGAGCGCGGTTCAATAATAACGATGCGAACCACGGGCCCCAATTGGGCTTCAAGTTAGGCCGAGAGCGCACGGTATTTAAATGGAGGTGCGGCGCTATTTCTGGTACGCTCTGCCGCGTAATTCATGGAGCGGCGTCCTCGCTGGCTGACTTGTGGTGCAGGCGAGTCTATGCACCAGTTAGCGGGCCGACTTCAAGGTCGACAGCCCTGCAACTGCCTGTTGATAAATGCCATCCAAGTGCATGGCTGCAGCTACGACTACTCAGTTTCCGGCTCCTTGCGCGGTGGCCACACTTTGCTTACTGCACGCGGCAAAAGAGCTGGCAGCGCTTACGTGATTTGCTTGCAGTGGAGGCTTGGCAATAGAATCGGACTTCCTGGCAAGCTCATTTGACCGCGGACGGCGAATCAGGCGACGCGCCATTTAGAGGTTAGTGGCTCCGATCATGTTTGAATTCCTATTCAACTATCCGCGCTCGGTTTTTTCCAAAGGCGAATTCGTTCTGCTGGGGGCCTGGCCGAAATGGGTTCTGATTGCGCTGTTGGTGGCGGCGGCCGGCAGCTTGGCCTGGCTGATCCGCTCGCGGCTTCCGCAGGCAGCCCCGAAATTGCAAAGCTGGCGGGCCAGCATGATCTGGCTGCTGCAAACCGCACTCGCGGCGGTGGTGCTCGTATTGTTGTGGCAACCGGCCATCATGGTGGCGGAGCTGCGGCCGCAGCAAAACATCATCGCGGTGCTGGTGGACGATTCACGGAGCATGGCCATCTCCGAGAACGGTGCGACGCGGGAGGGCCAGGCCGTCAAGTCGCTCGAGGGCGGCGTGCTGAATGACCTGGCGAAGAAATTCCAGACGCGACTATACCGGATGGATAACCGCGCGGCGCGCATAGGGGCGCTCGACGAGCTGCATCCCGCCGCGCCGGTAACGCATATCGGCGACAGCCTGAAGCAATTGGCGGACGAGACCGCGGACCTACCCATAGGGGCGGTGGTGGTGCTGAGCGACGGAGCGGATAATTCGGGGGGCATCGACCAGGGAACAATTGCCGCGCTTCGCAACCGGCACATTCCCGTGCACACCGTGGGGTTTGGCCTCGAGCAGGTGCCGCATGACGTCGAGATCAGCGACGCAGTAGTGGCGCCGCGCGCGCTCGCGGATTCGCGCCTATCCGCCACCGTGAGCCTGCACCAGCGCGGCTATGCCGGGCGCAAGGCCACTCTCACCGTGCGCGACGGCGACAAAGTCCTCACCAGCCGGCCCATTACGCTGGCCGCCGATGGCGCTGCCCAGACCGAAGCGCTGCTATTCAACGCCGGCGCCGCGGGAGCGAAAACGCTGAGCTTTTCGGTGGAAGTGCTGCCGGATGAGGAGAACCGCAACAACAACAGCGTCACGCGACTGGTGAACGTGGATTCCGATAAGCGGCGCATCCTTTATGTGGAAGGGGAGCCGCGCTGGGAATACAAGTTTATCCGCCGCGCTGAGGATGACGACCGCATCGTGCAAGTAGCTTCAATGCTGCGCACGACCGCCAACAAAATCTATGTGCAGGGTCGGGAGAATGATAAGGAACTGCTAAACGGGTTCCCCATGACGAGCGACGAGCTTTTTAGCTATCAGGCGATTGTGATCGGATCGGTGGAGGCCACCTACTTTACGCCGCAGCAGCAGGAGCTGATCCATCAGTTTGTGGACCGCCGGGGCGGCGGCCTGTTGCTGCTGGGCGGGCAGTTTTCACTCGCGGATGGCGGATGGGCGGCATCAGGCTTGGCGGACCTGCTTCCGGTAACGCTGCCCGGGCGGAAAGGCACGTTTCATCGCGACCACGCCACCCCGATGCTGACCCCGGCGGGGGCGGAGAGCGTGATTTGCCGGCTGTCGGAGGATCCCACGAAAAACGCGGACCGCTGGAAAAAGCTGCCTTACCTGATCGATTACCAGGACCCGGGCACGCCCAAGCCAGGGGCCGAGGTGCTCGCAGAAATGATGGCGGGAGGCCGCAAACTGCCTCTACTGATCACGCAAAACTTTGGCCGTGGACGCACCGCCGTTCTGGCCACGGGCGGCACGTGGCGCTGGCAGATGAGTTTGCCGCTGGGCGACACGTCGCACGACGATTTCTGGCGCCAACTGCTGCGCTGGATGGTGTCGGATACGCCGGGGCGGGTGGTGGCGTCGGTACCGAGCCAAATGCTGTTTGACGACGGGCGGGTGCAATTTTCGGCGAACGTACGCGATAAAGATTATTTGCCGGTGGTGGACGCGCAAGTCCAGGCGCACGTTACCGGGCCACAAGGGGCGACAGCGGTGGTGGAACTTACGCCGGAAGCCAATAATCCGGGCGTGTTCCACGGGGAATGGAATGCGGAAAAGCCAGGCTCCTACGTCACGGAAATAACCGCCATTCGCGCCAATGCCAAGGATGCGGCGGGCCCTCAGGAGATCGGCCGCGACGTGCTGACGTTTGCGCGCATGGATGGCGTAGCCGAAAATTTCCATACCGAGCAAAATCGTGAACTGCTGCAGCAACTGGCCGCGCAAACCGGCGGCCGCTATTGGCAGCCCAAGGACCTGCCCGGCCTGGCCCAGGAAATTCCTTACTCGGAAGCGGGAATCACCATTCGCGAAGCCAAGGATTTGTGGAACATGCCCGTGGTGTTTCTGCTGCTGCTGTTGCTGCGCTCGTCGGAATGGCTGCTGCGGCGGAAATGGGGGATTGTGTGAGGGGCGGCGCGCGCACGAAAGTGCTGTTCCCCCGCTGGGCGGCCGTGTTGCTGGGTGGCGTACTGCTGTGCGCGATCCCGGCGCGCGCCGGAGTTTATTACGTGACGGTGGCGGGGTTGGGAGGCGAGCCGGATTACGAGCAGCGTTTCACGGCCCTGGCCAAGGATCTCGATAAGCTGCTGAAATCCTCCGGCTCCGATGCGCATGTCTATACGTTGACCGGCGAGCAGGCGACTCGCGCGCATCTAACGGAAACGATGGCCACGGTTGCGAAGGAAGCCAAAACGGATGACGACTTCGTTCTGATCCTGATCGGGCACGGGACCTTCGACGGCGCCGAATACAAATTCAATCTCCCGGGGCCGGATATTTCGGCCGCGGAGCTGGCGGCCCTTTGCGACCACATCCCGGCGAAGCGGCAGCTTATCGTTAATACGACGAGCGCCAGCGGAGGCTCGCTGGCCGCGTTCCAGAAACAAGGCCGGGCCGTCGTTGCCGCGACCAAGAGCGGTACGGAGAAAAATGCCACCGTGTTTGCGCGTTACTGGGTGGACGCTCTGCGGGATCCCACCGCGGACGTAAATAAGGACGATGCCATCAGCGCCTTGGAAGCCTACGAGTTTGCCGCACGCAAGACGGCCGAGTTCTACGATTCGCAGAAGCGCCTGGCGACCGAGCACCCCGTCTTCGAGGATGCCGGAAAAGGGGAGGCCGTGCGGGAGCCTTCCACGGCGAGCGGCGAAGGGCTGTTGGTTTCGGGCTTTACGCTGGTGCGGATCGGCGAAGCGCAAAGGGCCGCGGCCGATCCGGCCAAGCGCGATCTGCTGGCCAAGAAAGAGGAACTCGAGCGCAAAATCGACATCCTGAAGTATCAGAAAGCGGCCATGGCGGAGCAGGACTACAAGAAACAGCTAACTGATGCGCTGGTGGAGCTGGCCAGAATCCAAGAGGAGTTGGACAAATGACCTGGCAGGGAGGCCGTCAGGCATCGTGGAGGACGCGAGTTTGCGCGGCAATGATGCCGGCGCCCATTTTAGTGGTCGCGTTCGTCGTCGTGTTTGTGTTCGGGGGCGTCGCCGCGTCCGCCGCCACGCCGGGGGATTGCCAAGCGCTGCGCAAGCATGGCCACCGCACCGAAGCGCAGGCTTGCTACGACTCGCTGACACAATCGCGCGAGCCGGCGGTACGCGCGGAAGGCTTCTGGGGACTGGAAAATTATCAGCAGGCCAATGTCGAATTCCGGACGGCGGTAGCGCAGACGCCCACTAACGCCAACTACCGCGTGCGCTGGGGCCGGCTGCTGCACGAGCGGTTCAACAACAACGACGCCGAGAATCTTTTCAAGGAAGCGCTGGAAATCGATGCCAAGAACGCGCCGGCATATGTGGGCATGGCGCTGGTGAGCGCGGATGGCTTCGATAGCAAGGCCGTGGAATGGGCCGCGAAGGCCATCGAACTTGATCCCAAGCTCGTGGAAGCGTACGAAGAAATGGCTACTCTCGTCTTGGAGGATTCGCAACCGGATAAGGCGGTGGCCGAGGCGGACGAGGCACTCAAGATTTCTCCCGAGGCGCTCGATGCCATGGCCATTCACGCGGCGGTGGAATTGCTGGCGGACCGGTCGCCGGATGAGTGGTTCGCGAAGATGCGCCGTGTGAACCCGGTTTACGGAGAGGGCTACGCGCTGGTCGCCTATCACCTGGTGCTCAACCGGCGGTACAAGGACGGGATCACCTATTACCGGAAAGCGATCGAGCTCGATCCGCAACTGTGGTCGGCGCACTCGCAACTCGGCATCAATCTGATGCGCCTGGGGCAGGAGGACGAACCGCGGCAGCAGCTGACGATGAGTTACGACAACGGCTACCGCGACGCCGCCACCGTCAACAGCTTGCGATTGCTCGACAGTTACAAAAATTTCGTAACCTACAAGGATGGCAACACCATCCTGCGGCTCAACAAGAAAGAGGCCGATCTGCTGCATCCGTACGTGGAAGAGGTGGCCAAGCGCGCCATCGCCACGTACGAAAAGAAATATAAGATGAAGCTGGACGTGCCGGTGCAGGTGGAGGTCTATCCCGATCACGAGGATTTCGCGGTGCGCACCATGGGCATGCCCGGGTTGGGCGCGCTCGGCGTGACGTTCGATGACGTGATCGCCATGGACAGTCCCTCGGGCCGCGAGCCCGGCAGCTTCCACTGGGGCAGCACGCTGTGGCACGAGATGAGCCACGTTTTCATCCTCACGGCGACCAATTACCGCGTGCCGCGCTGGTTCACCGAAGGGCTGGCGGTGCACGAGGAAACCGAAGCTTCGCCCGAATGGGGCGACCGCATCACGCCCGACATCGTGGTGGCGCTGGCGGACAAGAAATTGCTCCCAGTGGCGGACCTCGATCGCGGCTTCATTCGCCCCGACTATCCTGCACAGGTGATCGTTTCCTACTTCCAGGCGGGACGCATTTGCGATTACATCCAGAGCCGGTGGGGCGCCGACAAGCTGCTCGACATGGTGCACGCGTTCGCGCAGCAGACCACGACGGCGGAGGTGATTCAGAAGGATTTGGGGATGGCGCCCGAGGAATTCGACAAGCAGTTCATGGCCTGGCTCGACCAGTCGGTGGGGAAGACGGTGGCGAGCTTCGATGAGTGGCATAAGGATTTAAAGAGTCTGGTGGAGATGGCCAAGATTCGTAATTACGACGAGATGATCAAGCAGGGTGAGGAGGTTCGGCGGCTCTACCCCGACTACGTGTACGATGGAAACGCCTACGAGTTCCTGGCCGAGGCGCACCTGGCCAAAGGCGACAAGAAGGCCGCGGCGGCGGCGCTGACCGATTACGAAAAGCTGGGCGGGCGCAGCCCGGGCGCGCTGAAACAACTGGCGGCACTCGAAGAGGAATTGGGCCAGCCGAAAGAAGCCGCAGCGACGCTTGACCGGCTCAACTATATTTATCCGGTAAACGACGAAGAGATGCACCGCCACTTGGGCGATTTGTGGCTGGCGCAGAATAATTTCCCAGGCGCCATCCGCGAATATAATGCGGTGGTGGTTTCGCACCCGCTCGATCAGGCTTCCGCGCAGTACAATTTGGCCCACGCGTATTTTGCCGCCGGGCAGCGGGACCAGGCCGAGGAGCACCTCCTGGCTGCACTGGAGGCGGCTCCCGGTTATCGCCCCGCGCAGAAACTGCTCCTCGAAATTAAAGACGCCGAGAAAGGACAATGACCTGTGGCCTCAATAACAGCGCAACTCGATCTTGACTCCGCCGAACTTAGAAATCGCGTGGAACGCTTCCAGCGGGTGCGCGAAAATATTCTCGCGCAGGTGCGGCAGGTAATTGTCGGCCAGGAGGATGTGCTCGATCAGATTCTGATTTCGCTGTTCGTGGGGGGCCATTGCCTGATTACCGGGTTGCCGGGCACGGCCAAGACGCTGATGGTGCGCACGATTTCACAGACCCTGGGGCTAGTGTTCAAGCGCATTCAATTTACGCCGGACCTGATGCCTTCGGACATNNCTGCTCGAGGCCATGCAGGAGCTTTCCTGCACGGTGCGGGGCAACAACTACAAGCTGCCGTCGCCGTTTTTCGTGCTGGCGACGCAGAATCCCATCGAGCTTGAGGGGACCTATCCGCTGCCGGAGGCGCAACTCGACCGGTTCTTGTTCAACACGATTCTCGATTATCTGAGCGCCGCGGATGAAGTGAAGGTGGTGGACCTCACGACGACGACGAAGAGCGCGAAGATCGATCCGGTGACCAATGCCGAGGAGATCGTCGATTTTCAGATGCTGGTGCGCATGGTGCCGATCGCCGACTCGGTGGCGCGATACGTGGTGGATGTGGTGCGTGCCACGCGGCACAACAGCGGCACCGCGCCGGACTTCGTCAAGCAGTACGTGAATTACGGCGCGAGCGTGCGCGC
>PLJR01000018.1 GCA_003140295.1 Acidobacteriota bacterium | reverse complement strand
ATGGCGGCGGCGATCGAGAGCGGCGTTAATAATGTTGCGGTGCGGACGAGATCAGCGGGTTGAGTGTGATGGGTGCGGCCCCACTTTATGATTTGTTGCGCGTAAGCGAGGCCAAATTGTTCGCGGCCGGCGGTTTTGGGGGGCGGCCGGCGGAAATATTCCGCGGCGAGCAGCGCGTCGAGCANNGAGCAGGGCGGGCGCGGCGCGGCCGCCCATTGCGATGCGCGCGTCGTTGTCATATTGGCGGCGACCGTGAGTGAAATGGCGAACGAGGGCGTCGATGACCATGTTGCCGGGGCCGGTGTCCAAAGCGAAAACGTCGCGAGGGCGCGCGGCAGGCGGGATCACGGTGAGGTTCGCGATGCCGCCGATATTTAGCGCGATGCGGCCGTAGTCGGAATGGCGATACAGCAAATAGTCGACGAAGGGCACCAGGGGCGCGCCCTGGCCGCCGACGGCCATATCCGCGGGCCGAAAATCGCCGACCGTGGTAATGCCCGTGAGCGCGGCGATGACGGCAGGCTCACCGATTTGGAGCGTAGAGGCGACCTTGGCGCCGGCGAAGGCGCTGGGCGCGCCCTGGTGAAACACGGTCTGGCCGTGTGAGCCAATCAAGGTGATGCGGCGCGGATTCACGCGGAATTTGCGGCAGGCTTCGAGGGCGGCCTGCGCGAATACCTGGCCGAGGCGAAAATTGAGCTGGCTGAGCGCGGCGGCCGATGCGGGTGCGCCTTCGGCGATGCGCAAAACGGCGTCGCGCACGGCGGTGGGGTAGGGGAGGGACGCGAAATTTTCGAGTAGCGCGCCGCTGGCGGGCGTGGCGGTGTCGCGCGCGCGGGCGCCGCTGCCGCGCGGTTTTGATGCGCCCGAGCGTGACGCCGACGAGCCGACGCGCACGAGCGCGACGTCAATGCCATCGGCCGAGGTGCCCGACATCAGACCGAGGATCAGATGCGGTCCGGGTCTGAGGTGCGAGTCGAGTGCGAGATTGCGGGAGCGATTGCCGCGCGCGTCATTCGGCGCGTGCACGGGCAGGCCGTGCACAGGCACGTCGTGCACAGGACGGGAATTTGCGGGATTACCTGCGCGCGATGGTTTCATGAGATTTGCTTTTTCAATTCGGCGAGAAGGTTGAGCGCCTCGATAGGCCGCAACTGGTCGAGGTTGGCGGCGCGGAGGGCGTCGATCACTTCACGGTCAATCGCGGTAAAAAGCAGAGGTTGCGCGCTCGCGCCGTTGGCAGGCACGGCGCCGGGGGAGAGTTTTTCGCTCAACTGGTGCTCGCTCTGTTCGTGACGCAGCAGGATTTCTCGGGCGCGCTCGATCACGGCGCGAGGCAAGCCGGCCAGGCGAGCGACTTCGATGCCGTAACTTTTGTCGGCGCTGCCTTCCTCGACGCGACGCAAGAAGATGATTTCGCTGGGAGTTTCCTCGACCGAGACGTGGATATTTTTCACGCCGGGAAGAAGCTCGGCGAGCTCGGTGAGTTCGTGATAGTGGGTGGCAAAGAGGGTGCGCGCACGCGTGCGGGCTTGCAGATGCTCGACGACAGCCCAGGCAATGGAGAGGCCGTCGAAGGTGGCGGTGCCGCGGCCCACTTCATCGAGCAGGACGAGGCTGCGGGGCGTGGCGAGGTTCAGGATGGCGGCAACTTCACTCATCTCGACGAGGAAGGTGGACCGGCCGCGCGCCAGATTGTCGGCGGCGCCAATGCGGGTAAAGATGCGGTCGGTGAGAGGGAGGCGCGCCTGCTCGGCAGGGACGAACGAGCCGATTTGGGCGAGCAAAATGATCAGGGCAGCCTGGCGAAGGTAGGTGGATTTGCCGCCCATGTTGGGGCCGGTGATGAGCAGGATTTGATGAGTGGTGCCGTTGAGGAACAGCGAATTGGGAACGAAGCGCTCGCCTTGCTGCTCGAGGAGTTGCTCGATGACGGGATGGCGGCCGCCGAGAATCGATAGCTCGCCGGTGGCGGTGAATTCCGGGCGGGTGTAGCGGCGGTCGGCGGCGAGGCGCGCGAGATTCGCAAGCACGTCGAGCTGCGCGAGCGAGGCTGCAGTGCGACGCAAGCGCGGGGATTGTTCGGCAATCCAGGAGCGGAGTTCCGAGAACAAGCGGCGCTCGATTTCAGCGATACGCTCGTCGGCGGCGAGGACTTTGCTTTCGTATTCTTTCAACTCCGGGATGGTAAAGCGCTCGGCATTGACCAGGGTTTGTTTGCGCTCGAAATCAGCAGGGACAAGATGGAGATTGGCCCTGGAGATTTCGAGATAAAAGCCAAAAATCTGGTTGAAGCGAATTTTGAGCGAGGCGATGCCGGTGCGTTTGCGCTCGCGATCTTCCATGGCGGCAATGATCTGGCGGCTATGTTGGCCAAGGTCGCGCAACTCGTCGAGTTCGGCGTGGCAGCCGCGGCGGATGACGCCGGGGTCGGAGGCGAGAGCGGGCGGATCCTCGGCGAGGTCTTGCGCGAGGCGCTGGTAAACGTCGGGGAGCTCGTCCATCTCCTCGCACAGGGCCGCGAGACGCGGCGCGGCGCAATTCGCGAGAAAGCGGCGAACCAGCGGGATGCGCGCGAGCGTCTGACGAAGCGCGGCGAGATCACGCGGCGTCGCGACGCCCAGAGTTGCGCGGCTGGCGAGGCGCTCGAGGTCCTGGACGCCGCGCAGGTTCTGGCGAACCTCCTCGCGCAGGACGGTGTTCGATTTGAGCTCGGCGACCGCATCGAGGCGCGCCGTGATTTCATCGAGATCGATTCGCGGCCGCAGCACCCAGGCTCGCAACAGGCGCGCGCCCATCGGCGTGGCGGTCTGATCGATGGCGCTNNAGGTGTTGCAACACCGCGGCCGCAGGGTCCGCGGGCTTCGCCGAAGTTTCACGGAGGTAGTGGATCAGGGCCCCAGCCGCGGAGATCGCCTGCGTGTGGCCGGCGAGGCCGAAACCTTCCAGGCCCTGAACGCCGAATTGCTGCGTGAGAAGACGCTCGCCGTACTCGCCGCGAAAGATCCAGTCTTCGAGGCGGGTTTCGACGCCTTCGCGCGCTCCTGGGGCATAGTTATTGGAATGCGCGGGCGCCGCGTGTGCCGTTTGCGTCGTCTGTGAGAAGAGGCCGGGCTGGCGCGGCAAGAGGATTTCGCGGGGGCGCAGCAGGTGCAACTCGTCGGCGAAGCGTTCCTCCGCACCGTCGCCGGAAAATTCGGTGGCGCAAAACTCGCCCGTGGAGACGTCCAGATAAGCAAGCCCGATGGGGGTGCCGGCGGATGCGCGGGCCACGGCCGCGAGGAAATTATTTTCGCGCGGCTCGAGGACGTGCAGGTCGGTGGCGGTTCCCGGAGTGATTACGCGGACGACTTCGCGCCGGACGAGTTTTTTCCCGGGGCCGGGCTGCTCCATTTGGTCGCAGATGGCGATTTTGAAACCGGCGCGGAGCAGGCGGGCGATGTAGGTTTCCGCAGCATGATAGGGGACGCCGCACATGGGAATGGGCTCGCCACGCTCGCGGTTGCGGGAAGTCAGGGTGATCTGCAGCTCGCGTGAGGCGACGATGGCGTCTTCGTGAAACAATTCGTAGAAATCGCCCAGGCGGAAAAGCAACAGCGCGTGCGGATAGCGCGTCTTGATGGCCTGATATTGCCGCATCAGCGGCGTGCCGGCTTCTAGCATTGTCGGGACTGGGCATTATACTAGCGAGCGCTGCGAATCGGCGATGCGCTTCGGACATAATTTACGCCGAGAGGGGCAAGAGCCGCATTGCGAAATAATTCGGCGGAAATCACGTTGGAAATTGAAATCAAGCTGCGCGTCGCGGATCGGGACGCCCTTCGGGAAAGATTGGCGCGCCTTAAGGCGCAGCCCACCCGGGCGCGCGTCCACGAGATGAACACGCTTTACGATACGCGGGACGGCGCGCTGGCGCGTCGCGGGCAGATGATTCGGGTACGCGTTGAGCGGGAGGTTGGCGGTGCGGGGAAACTCGGCAAAGGACCGGGCAAGGACGCGGACAAAACGGTAACGCTGACCTATAAGGGGCCCGTGAAAGATCATGAAGAGAGAGATGGGAGAAAGGTTCGAGGAAACGGGCGCGCGGCACATGGCGGCGGGAATCCGAATCGCTCAGCAGGCCCGTACAAGGTGCGGGAAGAGCGCGAGGTGCGCGCCAGCGATGAGCGCGCCATTGCGGAGATTCTCGGAGCGCTGGGGCTGACGCCGCGGTTCCGCTATGAAAAATATCGGTCGACGTATCGGCTGCCAGGCATCGCCCATGTGGTCGTGGAACTCGATGAAACTCCTATAGGCGATTTTCTGGAACTGGAAGGGCGGTGCCAGGCCATCGATCGAGCGGCGGCACGGCTGGGATTTGGCGGGGCGGACTATATTACCGAAAGCTATGGTGCGCTTTACGCCAGAAATTGCGCGGAAGCCGGGCAGGCTGTGTTCCAAAATGAACCTGGCGGCCCTTTGCGAGCCGCTGAAATGCTCTTTCGGAATGGAGGGCGCGGTCGGCGCAAAAAAAATCAGCCTGAAACTCGCTCGAGGGATCGGAGAGACCCGGTCGTTTAGCAACATTCACGAAATTTTCACGGGATTTGTGCAGTCTTTTCTTGACAAAGTTTGCGGCACCCATTAACTACTTCAATTAAGGATATTTGTTGGCGATGAGCCATTTGGCGGATCCCGGGCCTGCAGCGCTGAGGCGGTTTGAACGGGGGACGAACCCGCACAAGGGTGCGGCCCCGGCAGTCCGCGAAGTGTTGGACGTGCCGTTTTTGTGGGGCACCGGGTCGAGTAACGGACTGGCAGCACGGAGAAAAACTGGCGGATAGGGCAAGGCAGTGGTGTTGCTGACCCGTGATCGGGAGCTGCACCCGGCCACGGGTTTTTTTTTGCCAGGCCGGGCGCTAATGGTCAGGCGCTGGGCCGGGGGAAGGGGAAACGATTAATGCTACACGCGACAGAGTTACTGGGCGGCGAGGCTTACGACGTCAAGGGCAATTTCGTGGGGCGTGTGACGGAACTTTTCATTGAGCCGGCGGAGCAGCCGAACCGGGTGGCGCGCTACTTGCTTAACCGCGGGAAATATTTGCCGCTGGTGGCCGGGCACCGGCAAGTGTCATTCGTGGCGCCGGGCGTTATTAAGCTAAACGTGGACGAAAAAGACCTCGAGCACTTTCATCCCAACGAAGCCTGGCTGGGAGTGCGCAAGGATTTGCTCGACCAGCAGATTATCGATACGAGCGGGCGGAAAGTCGTGCGGGTCAATGATATCGATCTGGCGGAACAGCGCACCGACGGGACGGTAGAACTGCGCGTGACCGATGTGGACGTGGGGCTTACCGGAGCGACGCGGCGATTGCTGCAGGGACTGGCTTCGCCGTCGCTGATTCGACGACTACAGCAGAAGCTGCCGGCGCGGATTATCCGCTGGGAGTTCGTGAATTTGATCGAGCCCGACCCGCTGCGGCGCGTGAAACTGCGCATCACGCACGACAAGCTCGAGAGCATGCATCCTGCCGACCTGGCCGACATCATGGAAGAGCTGTCGCCGACGGAGCGGCAAGCCATCATCGCGTCGCTCGACGAGCAGACGGCCGCCGAGGCGCTGGCGGAACTGGATTCGCGGCTCACTTCGCAAATCGTCGAAAAGCTCGAGCCGGGCAAAGCGGCGGACATCATCGAGGAAATGGAGCCGGACAAGGCGGCGGACGTGCTGGCGGGGCTCTCTCCGGAAGTTTCCCAGGACGTGTTGGAGGAAATGCCCGGGGAAGAGGCGCGCGAAGTGCAGGCGCTTTTAAAATTCGATGAGAGCTCGGCCGGCGGAATGATGACCACCGATTTCGTTTTCGTGGGAGAAACGGCGACCTGCGCCGAAGTCGTGGAATGGATTCGCCATCAGGATGTGAAGATCGAGCAGCTGGATACCATTTTCCTTATCAACGCCGACGCCAAGCTTTCCGGCGCGGTGGCGGTGGGACGTATTTTGCTTGCGCCTGCAGACGAGACGATGACGAGGCTGAAATCCGAGCCGCTGGTGTCGGTGACGCCTGACGCCGACGAGAAGGAAGTATTCGAGCTGTTCGATAAGTACAACCTGCACGGATTGTGCGTTGTGGATGCGGAAGGGCGTCCGATGGGAGCGATCACCGCGGATGACGTGGTGACGCGGCTGTGCGCTCACCTGTAACGGGGTCCCGGAAATTGCGTGAGACATGAATCTTGCGGCGATCAACGAGTATGTGGAGCGCTGGCGCCTACGTACCCTGCAGGTGCGCAGGAGCGGCCGGCGCACGTGGAGGCGCGTGGCGCTGCTTCTGGCGGTGCTGGGACCGGGGCTGATCACCTCCAATGTGGACAACGATGCGGGGGGGATCTCGACGTATTCGCTGGCGGGAGCGCAATTTGGATACATGCTGCTATGGTCGCTGATTCCCATGACCATCGCGCTGTACGTGACCGAAGAGATGTGCGCGCGTATGGCGGTGGCCACCGGCAAGGGTCTTTCGGATTTGATTCGCGAGGAGTTTGGATTTCGGCCGACGTTCTTCGTGATGGTCACGGGTTTTCTGGTGGATTTGGGAAACGTGGTGGCTGAATTCGCCGGTGTGGCATCGGCGATGGAAATTTTCGGAGTGAACCGCTACATCGCGGTTCCGCTGGCAGGACTGCTGGTGTGGGTGCTGGTGCTGCGGGGCACCTACCGGCAGGTCGAAAAGGTGTTTCTGGCGCTTTGCACATTTTATCTGACGTATATGTTTTCGGCATTTTTGGCGAAGCCTAACTGGCTGGATGCGGCGCGCCATATTGTTATTCCTTCGGTGCAATTCAACTCGAGTTATCTGCTGATGCTGACCGCCCTGGTGGGCACGACGATTGCGCCGTGGCAATTCTTTTATCTGCAGGCGGGCTTCGTCGAGAAACGGGTGGGGCCACGCCAGTACAAGCAGGCGCGCGCCGACGTGATGGCG
>PLJR01000160.1:4193-5350 GCA_003140295.1 Acidobacteriota bacterium | reverse complement strand
AAGCGGCGGCTCCTGCGGAGCCGCATGCGCGGCAACCGTTAGAAACGCAGCCGGCTGTGGTTGCTCGCGCGAAGCCCGGCGCGGCGAGTACGCGCAAAGGCCCGCCGCCCCCGGGCAAGGGGGCACCGAAGGTGGCGGCCAAGGCGCCGTCCAAGGCGGCGGGCGGCGTGGGTAGAACGGCCAGAAGAAATTCCGGGGATGCGAAGAACGCAGCGGGTCCAGCGGCGTCAAAAATGGCGCCGGCGAAATCCACGGGCACCGGAGGGGCGGCAATTCCGCGCGGCTCGACGGTGCTGCAGGTGGCCGCAGTGGTGCGGCAG
Source organism: Acidobacteriota bacterium (assembly GCA_003140295.1). Classification (GTDB taxonomy): domain Bacteria; phylum Acidobacteriota; class Terriglobia; order Acidiferrales; family UBA7541; genus Palsa-189. Next base: position 5,030 of record PLJR01000160.1, on the reverse strand, counting down.
GCCGATGCCGCCGCGCTGGCACAGGCGCTGCAAAAAAAGAAGTTTCCGGCGTTTGTGACGCCGCCCGATGCCGACCATCTTTATCGCGTACAGGTGGGGCCGTACGTTGATACCCAGTTGGCGAATGCCGTGCGGCAAAAGCTCGAGGAGCAGGGGTTCAAGATCAGCGTCAAGCGATGAGCGCGGCTTCCAGGTTGTTCCGCGTTAATGTTTCCGCAAGGGATGTTATGCGGCGTGAGCAGTCGAACGCGCGTCGATCGGCAGAGGCCGCGCAGCGGTTTGCGAGTGGCGGGTCGCGCGCGGCGGTTCGCGAGTGGCGGCGTACTCAAGATAGAATATCGGGGTGATCGCTCGTTTGCGCGCGTGGCGCCCGGTGCTCGCTCTGTTGTCCGGATCGGCGCTGGCGTTCGCGTTTCCCAATTACAATGTGCCGCTGGTGGGCTGGCTGTCGGCCGCGGGATTGATTTTCGCCGTGCTGGGCGCGAGCTTGCGGGAGGCGGCGCTCTGCGGGTTTGCCTACGGGGTGGCGTTCTACGCGTTTTCGATCCCGTGGATTTATACGGTGATGCGGCATTACGGCCCGCTGCCGATGTGGCAGGCCGCCGGCGTGTTGGCGTTGCTGGTGATCCAGCAATCGCTGGTAAATATTGCTTTTTCGTTGCCCGTGGCCTGGATCGCGCGGCGCAACATCAATCACCGGGGCATCGAACGGGCACTCGTGGCGTCCCCCTTCCTGTGGGTAGCCTCTGAATTGTTGCGCTCGCGGCTAGGTCCGCTGAGCTTTCCGTGGGACCTGCTGGGCTACGTGGCGGCGCACAACCTGGCGCTGGCACAGGT
>PLJR01000160.1:0-4118 GCA_003140295.1 Acidobacteriota bacterium | reverse complement strand
CGCGGTGGCGCACCTGGTGCAGACCAACTTGCCGATGCTGGCCGAATATCCGGCCGATTGGGATGCGCAGCACAGCGGGGACATGGCGCAGATCGAGGGCCTGTCGATTTCTGCGGGCTCCGCTGGCTCCGCCGGCTCTGCGAGCGCCGCGGGCGCGTCCGGCGAAAAAGGGCCGGGCCTGATCGTGTGGCCGGAGGTGCCGGCTCCGTTTTCGATGCAGCGCGCCAACTTCGTGCAGCGCGCCGAACGAATTGCCCGCGAATCGCGCAGCGATTTCCTGGTGGGCGTGATTGACTGGAAACCCGCGCCAAATGCGGCGGGGAAGTCCGGGCCCGACGCGCATGGCGTGGTGGCGGTGGCACCATACAACAGCGCGGCGCTGCTCGACCCCGCCGGCCGCGAGAAATTTCTGTATGATAAGATACGGCTGGTTCCCTTCAGCGAATACGTACCGGGGCGCAATTTCTGGTGGCTTGCGAAGGACCTCACCGCGCTGGCGTCCGATTTTCAGAAGGGCACGCGCTACGCGGTGGGTGATTTGCCTGGAGGGCGCTTCGGGGTCTTTATTTGTTACGAGGCGATATTCCCGGATGAAGTTCGCCGGTTCGTGCGGAACGGCGCCGAGTTGCTGATCAACATTTCGGACGATGGGTGGTTGGGGCGCTCATCGGGCCCGGCTCAGAGTTTGCTGATGGCGCGGCTGCGGGCGGTGGAAAACCGGCGGTGGCTGCTGCGGGATACTAATAACGGCTTCACGGTGTCGGTGGATCCGTACGGGCGCGTAGTGGCCAGCATGCCGCCAGATGTGCGCGGCGAGCTGGACGCTCCCTACGAATTTCGCAGCGATTTGACTTTTTACACGCGCTGGGGCGATTGGTTTGCATGGCTTTGCGTGGCCATTGGTGGCGCTTTGCTGGCCAGCCAAGTGGGCGGGCCGGCGTCCGGTGCGCGGCACCGCGGCACTGCGTGAAATAATCCTGGAAGGATTGGCGGGTAGCCCATGATTTTCGAAGACCTGGAACATCGCTTCAACGAACTGCACCAGCGCATCGACCTCGTGCGGAGTTATCTTTGACGTTCCACGACATCGCGAATTGATCGAGGGTCTCGAGGCCAGGACCTCGCAGCCGGATTTTTGGAGCGATCCCGAACAGGCCCAGCGAATCCTGCAGCAGCGCAAAGCGTCGGAGGAAAAAATCGCCGCCGACGATAAGCTCACGCGCATCGTCAGCGACATCGAGACGTATTTCGATCTGGCGCGGCAGGAGACTGACGCGGCGCAGCGCGAAGCGTCCCTGCGGGAAATCGACCGCGAAGTCGCCGCCGCCGATGAATACATCGGTCAGCTCGAGACCGCCACGCTGCTTTCCGGGGAAAGCGATCGCCTGAACGCCATCGTCACCATCAAGCCCGGCGCGGGCGGCACCGAATCGCAGGACTGGGCCGAGATGCTGCTGCGGATGTACTTGCGGTGGGCGGAGCGCAAGGGGTACCACGCAAGCGTGCTGGACTCGCAACCCGGCGAGGGCGCGGGAATCAAATCGGCCACGGTGCGGGTCGAAGGCGAAAACGCTTACGGTCTGCTGAACACCGAAACCGGGGTGCACCGGCTGATCCGCATTTCGCCGTTCGATCAGGCGGCGCGGCGGCATACCTCGTTTGCCTCGGTGTTCGTGATTCCGGAAGTGGACGACCGCATCGAGGTGAACATTCGCCCGGAAGATTTGCGGATCGATACGTTCCGCGCCGGCGGGCACGGCGGGCAAAACGTAAACAAGGTGGAGACTGCGGTGCGCTTCACGCATTTGCCGTCGGGCATTGTCGTGCAATGCCAGGCGGAACGCAGCCAGCACAAGAATCGCGAGATTGCCATGAAGCTGATGCGCTCGCGCCTGTACGACCTGGAAATCGAGAAGCGGCAGGCGGCCACGCGCAAACTCGATGAATCGAAACTGGACATCAGCTTTGGGAGTCAGATCCGCACCTACACGTTGCAGCCGTACCGCTTGATCAAGGACCACCGGACGAAATTTGAAGTGGGCGACGTTGACCGGGTGCTCGATGGCGACATCGACCCCTTCATCCGCAGTTTTTTGCTGGCGCGCGCGGGGAAAGCGATTGTTCCTGCGGGCGCGCCCACCGGCGGGGCAGCAGAGGAAGAGTAGGCGGCCAGCGTGTTCGGCAAAACCGGTGGTGTCCAACAAAAGTAGCGTTTTCAGCAAAAGTGCGGGCGCAGAATTAAGGCGCAATGCGTTGACAGGGATAGGGGCGTATGTTAGCGTTTTCCATCGCGCCGGCGAGTCCGCAATTCGCAATCATGAGACGCCTAAGCTATTGAGTATTAAAGGGTAGAGCCGCAAAGCGGGTCCCCGAAGGAGTCACGGGTTTGAGCCAAGACAAGCGCACGTTTCTGTTTACTTCGGAATCGGTAACTGAAGGTCACCCCGACAAAATCGCCGACCAGATTTCCGATGCGGTGCTGGACGCGGTTTTGGCCGAGGACTCGATGGGACGCGTGGCCTGCGAAACACTGGTGACCACCGGGCTCGCCATGGTTGCGGGAGAGATCACCACCTCCGCCATCCTCGACTACAGTCAAATTGTGCGCCGCGTCATCAGCGAGGTGGGCTACAACCGCGCGAAATATGGCTTTGACGCCGAGACCTGCGCGGTGATCTCTTCGGTAAAGAGGCAATCACCGGACATCGCCATGGGCGTGGATACCGGCGGCGCCGGCGACCAGGGACTGATGTTCGGCTACGCCTGCGATGATACCGACGAATTGATGCCGCTGCCGATTATGCTGGCTCACAAGCTGGTGAGGCGGCTTGCGGAAGTGCGGAAATCGCGCCTGGTGAAGTTTCTGCGGCCCGACGGCAAATCCCAGGTTACGGTGGAATACGTGAACGGCCGTCCGGCGCGCGTGGATTGCGTGGTGCTCTCGACCCAGCACGGCGACGACGTTTCCAACGCCGAATTGCACGCGACGATCATGAATGAAGTGATTCGCCCCGTAATTCCCGAAGCCCTCGTGGACGAACGCACCAAGTACCATATCAATCCCACGGGACGATTCGTCGTTGGCGGGCCCATGGGCGATGCCGGCGTGACGGGCCGCAAGATTATCGTCGATACCTATGGCGGCTTCAGCCGTCATGGCGGCGGGGCTTTTTCGGGCAAGGACCCGACCAAGGTGGACCGTTCGGCGTGCTACATGGCCCGCTACATTGCCAAAAATCTGGTGGCCGCCGGCTTGGCCAGGCGCGTAGAAGTGCAACTCGCCTACGCGATTGGCGTTGCCGAGCCCGTTTCCGTGATGGCCGATACGTTTGGCACCGGAACCATTCCCGATGAGCAGTTGACCGACCTCATCCGAGCGACATTTTCGCTTACTCCGCGCGGCATCATCGAAAGCCTCGACCTTCGCCGCCCGATCTACCGTCCCACGGCAGCTTACGGCCACTTTGGCCGCACCGAACCGACCTTCACATGGGAACGGTCGGATAAGGCGGAAGCGATCCGCAAGGAAGCGACCCGCAAGGAAACAAAGACGCACCACACGCCCGTTGCTGCGGGCCGTTAGGCAAATCTTCGAAAGCGATTGGGGGCACCACAGTGGCTACTACGCATTCCCTCGGGGGCGACGTGAAAGATATCGCTCTGGCCGAGCGCGGCAAGCGCAAGATCGAATGGGCCAATCAGCAGATGCCGGTGCTGCAATCGATTCGCAAGCGATTTATCAAGGAGCAGCCACTGCGGGGCCTGCGCGTCTCCGCGTGCCTGCACGTTACCAGCGAGACGGCCAACCTCGCGATCACGCTGCGCGACGGCGGGGCCGAGGTCGTGCTGTGCGCGTCTAATCCGTTATCCACCCAGGATGAAGTGGCGGCGTGCCTCGTAAAGGACTACAGCATCCCCACGTTTGCGATCAAGGGTGAGGACAACACAACGTATTATTCGCACCTGGAGGCGGCACTCGATCACAAGCCGCAAATGACCATGGACGACGGCGCGGACCTGGTCGCCGAGCTTCACCGCAACCGACCTGAGCTCCTCGAGCACGTGCGCGGCGGCACCGAGGAGACCACCACCGGAGTGATCCGCCTGCGCGCCATGGC
>PLJR01000024.1 GCA_003140295.1 Acidobacteriota bacterium | reverse complement strand
CTCCAAAACCAGCTCCGCCGAAACGCGCGCCCGCCTGCGCCACTTCGACGACAAAATGCACAGCATCCCCGGTGTCCAAGCCGTCTCCGTCACCCTCGGCTCCCGTCCCATGATCCATAACTCCTCGGAGCCTTTCTGGATCGAAGGCCAGCCAAAGCCTGCCAACCTCCAGGATATGCACCAGGCGATGTTTTATCTCGTTGAATCCGGATTCCAGCCGGCCATGGGCGTTACACTCGAGCGCGGCCGCTTCGTCAGTCCGCAGGATGACGAGCACGCGCCCGTGGTCGTCGACATTGACGACATTTTCGCGCGCACCTATTTCCCGCACGAAAATCCTATTGGCAAGCACATCAATCTCGCGGTCTTCAACGTACAAGCCGAAATCGTCGGCGTCGTCGGCCACGTCAAGCATTGGGGGCTCGACGCTGATGCGAAATCGGCCATCCAGGCGCAATTCGATTATCCGTTCATGCAGCTTCCCGAAAGGCTTATGCCGCTCGTCGCAGATTCTGTGGCTGTCGTGCTGCGCACCGCAGGTGATCCCACCGCCGTAATGGCCACAGTGCGCCGCGCAGTTCAGGAAATCGATTCTCGCGAAGTGATCTACAACGTCCAAACGATGGACGAAGTCGTCTCCAATTCATTTGCTGCGCGCAGGCTCTCAATGATTCTTCTCGGCGTCTTCGCGGCGCTCGCGCTCGTGCTCGCGTGCGTGGGAATCTACGGCGTGATTTCGTATCTGGTTGGCCAGCGCACTCACGAAATCGGAGTGCGTATGGCTCTGGGCGCGCAACCCGGCGATGTGTTGCGGCTAGTGATCGGGCACGGCGCAAGAATGGCGCTGATCGGCGTCGCGATCGGCATCGCCGCCGCACTTGGACTGACGCGCCTCATGGCCAACCAACTCTTCGGCGTAAGCGCCCATGATCCACTGACCTTTGCCGCCGTCGCCGTACTGTTGATCATTGTTGCCGTCGCTGCGTGTTACCTTCCCGCGCGGCGCGCCATGCGCGTCGATCCCATTGTCGCTCTGCGCTACGATTAGACTTTTGCCTGTAGCTCACCCTCTTCAGGGGTGAGTCCTCTTGAACCGTCACTCAATCTGTGCTCGGTAGGTTTAGCCTTGTGGGTCGCGGCTTCAACCACAACATTAATGATGGTCATGCAGGAGTTTTAACCCCTGAAGCTCCAATTGAAAAACTAAAAGCGGAATTTACTTCAGGTAATAAGCGCGATAAAGCGTATCCCGCTGCGCCGGCATGTATCCCGCATCCGAAATAATCCGCCGTAATTCTTCCTCGTTCGTCCGGTTACGAACTCCCGCCGCATACACAACATTTTCCTCAATCAAAATGCTGCCAACATCGTCCGCCCCGAATTGCAAACCCACCTGGCACACCTTAATTCCTGGCGTCAGCCAGCTCGATTGAATGTGGTCGATGTTGTCGAGATATAGCCGGCTGATGGCCAGCGTCCTCAAGTAATCGACGGCCGTGGCTTCGGGCACTTTCTTGCCGAGCGGCGTATTTTCCGGCGCGAAAATCCAGGGAATAAACGCGGTGAATCCGCCCGTATCTTCCTGAATGCGGCGGACGCGCTCGAGATGGTTGACGCGGTGGCGAAACTCCTCGCCGCAGCCAAACATCATCGTGGCGGTGGTGCGCACCCCCAGCGCATGCGCCGTACGATGCATGTCTTCCCACTCGTCGGCGGTGCACTTCAGGCGGGAGATGCGCGCGCGAATCTCATCGTCCAGGATTTCAGCGCCTCCACCGGGAATCGAATCGAGCCCCGCGTCGCGCAGGCGCACGATGGTGTCGCGCACCGAAAGACCGGAAACTTCGGCAATGCAGAGGATTTCCGGCGCCGAGAAGCAATGCAAATGCATTCTCGGGAAGCGCTCCTTGATGGCCCGCAGCAGCCCTTCGTAATAATCGAGGTGCAGATCGGTGTTCAAGCCGCCCTGCATCAGGATCCCGGTGCCGCCGAGGGCAATAGTTTCCTCGATTTTTTCAAGGATCGTCTCAGGGGACAAAACGTAGCCGTCTTTGGCCCCCATCGGGCGGTAGAAGGCGCAAAACGAGCAATACTCAGTGCAGAAATTCGTGTAGTTGATATTGCGGTCAATCTGGTAGGTAACCACGCGGGGATCGGTTTTCTTCTTGCGCATCTGGTGCGCGGCCATGCCGATGCCGATCAAATCGTCGGATTGCAGCAGCTCGAGGGCCTCTTGTGGGGCGAGGGTCATTATTTTTGAATTATTTAACGGGCCGTTTCTTCGCCGCCCAGGCCGATAGCGGTGCAGGGGACCTGAGTCATGGGCACACCGTCAGGCATTTCGGCGAACTCAATGGGCCGGGCGCGAGGAATCAGTCCAGCCGCCGCGCAAAGTTCGAAATAGTGCCGCAGTCCGGCAAGGTTTTCCGCGTCCAGCGAAAAATCGATGTTGTCGCGCAAATAACCTTCCAGATAGCAGGGCGGCATATCCAGTTTTAAGGAGGATGCTTCAGCGATATCGGCGATGTGCGCCAGGCCGTAAGCCTTCGACGCCTGAAAATCGGCGACGACTTCTGGAGTAATGGCCTCGCGTCGCCCTACCCACATGGCCAGAACACAAGGTTTACCCGT
>PLJR01000076.1 GCA_003140295.1 Acidobacteriota bacterium | reverse complement strand
CTGGGCGCCGTGGAATGGAACACCACCGCAAAAGGCGCGACGCCTGTGCGCCTGGACGCCGAATTGCCCACCGTCGCCGGAAACGCGACGCGCCGAAGCGGCAACAAGAATATCGACGAGCCCAACGAGATCGAGGAGATCGGCATTGGAATGCTCGAGACCCTGCGCCCACTCGTCGACCAGATCCACCACAAGCTCGACATCGCTCCCGACGAATCGCTGGTTGAGCTCCTGCTGGCTGATTACGTGGAGGACTATGGNNCGCAATACCGCGTGCGCCAGGAAAGCCTTGGTAATGACTATTGGTCGACGCGCGTGCAGCGGCCGGCCTACACGCAGTTGTATCCGCCTGAAAAGGGCCAGCCGCGCACCTTCGTCGAAGTGCAATATCCCGAAAAATTATCTCAGCCTAGATTGCTCGACCGTTTGGGCCGCCACGATCCGGCAATGGAAGCTCCTCGCAGTGCGTCCCCGGAGCTCACCAAGGCGATTGGCTTGGTGACAGGCGGCAGCAGTGACAAGGCGGACGCCACGTCCGTGATCAATTTCCTCCGCGCGGTGACGCCGATCGTGTCCGAGCCAGCTGCCGGGCCAAGTCCCGCGCCAGGGGCTCGCAAGGATGACCGCNNGTCGGAGCCAGGTGCCGGGCCAAGCGCCGCGCCAGGGACCCGCAAAGATGACCGCATCGTAATGGCGCTGCTCGACGCAACTCGCGGATTTCAGTGGGTGGTGCCGCCTGAAGAAAAATTGCCTGCGCCTACCGAAACCAAACCCGAGGAGCCTGGAGCGCCTTCGCTGCGTAAATACAATCCTCGAAATTAGCGGGAATCCGGACCAGGCGAATGGCCCAGACGCGAAAGCGTCATTTTCCGTCCGACGATTTCCCCGCGTACTGCAGCTTGACGCGCGCACTCTTTTCCGCCACCGAGCGGCTCAGCTCTTCCTTGTACGCCGTTAGGCGTTGCGCGATCCGCGTGTCGTAGATCCCCACAATTTCAGCGGCAAAAATAGCGGCGTTGATGGCCCCGGGCTTGTCGATGGCCATCGCCGCAACTGGAACGCCGCCAGGCATCTGCACGCTCGAAAGCAGCGAGTCGATGCCCGAGAGCACCGTGGTGGCCATCGGCACCGCTACGACAGGCAACGTCGTCAGCGCCGCCACCACTCCCGCCAGATGCGCGGCTCCTCCGGCGGCCACGATCACCACTTTTAAACCCCGCGCAATTGCGGTCGTCGCGTATTCGTGCGTGCGCGCGGGAGAGCGGTGTGCCGAGATAACCTCGATCTCGAATGGGATCGAAAATTTTTCCAGCATACGCGCCGTTTCACTCATCACCGGAAGGTCCGTGTCAGAACCCATGATGATTCCGACAATGGCCTTCACTTCGTTTTCCGTCTCCATCATTTAGCCCCCGGCCGCGCCAAAGCGCGTTGCTATCCACGAACACGTTCGGCAATCTATTTCTTACAGCCAGATCTGAACTTTGAATAATTGCTTCGGTGGCCCACACGCCGTATTTGCGTGCGGCGTTTTTTTCGGACCATCACCGCAAGCCTAACAATAAAGCCTCCGCATCGGGAAAACCTGCTGTCTGCACGATACAGTCTCCGCGCCTGATAGTGCCGCCCTTAATCACCCGGCACAGCATGCCACGCCGCCCATCGAGTTCCTGCAGCAAACCCGTGCGGATTTCTTCAAGCCGCTCGCAGGGCTCGCACGGGCCGGTTATTTGGAGTATGGCGTCGCCGATGATTAAATACTGCCCTGCAACCAGGTCTCGATGCGGGAGCCCTTCCGTCGTGATGTTTTCGCGCAAGGCGCCCGGAGAAAGCTCGAATTGCGCGAGGGTCTCGCTCTCTACCAATAACACCTGCCGGCGGCTGCCCGGCCGCGCGTGTACGCAGCCCGAAAAACCCCGGTTCGCGACCACCTCCACTTGCTCCACAGGTTGCATTGACTTGCGACGAGCCACTGCCACGAACAATTCCTTGGCCTGAGCCGCACGGTCCGACACTAGGCCCGCTCCGCCGTCATTGGTGCCGCCCGCAACCCCGCTCCGATATCTGAGCGAAAGTGAGCACCAGCGAAATGGATCGACTGCAGTGCCTTGTACGCCGACAGGCGAGCGTCTTCCAGGTTCTTAGCCGCGGCGGTGACGCCCAAAACCCTACCACTACAAGTATAGTACATGTTGGCATCGCTTCTGGTACCACTATGAAACACCGCAATCCGCGGAAGACCGCACGCCTCTGGCAACCCCGAGATTATCTTTCCGGGCTCGAAATTCCCTGGGTACCCGGCGGAGGCCATCACTACACAAATACTCGCATCGGACTTCCATAGCATCGTGGTCGGCTCAAGTCGGCCTTCCACCGCAGCTGAGAGCACCTCCGCCAAATCGAAATCCATGCGCCGAACCAGGGCCTGCGTTTCGGGATCGCCCAAGCGACAATTGAACTCCAGAACTTGGGGTCCCTCAGCGGTTAGCATCAAGCCAAAGTACAAGAAACCTCTGTACGCAAGTTTTTCGGTCGCCAATGCGGCAATTGTAGGGCTAACAATCACGTCCAGAATCTGCCGTTCGAGCTGCTGGGAGACGAGATCACCGCGGGAATAGGCGCCCATTCCGCCGGTATTAGGCCCCCTATCGCCATCGAGAGCGCGTTTGTGATCCCTCGCAGGGACCAAAGGTGCGACGTGCGTGCCGTCGGTAAGCACGATGTAGGATAGCTCCGTGCCCGCAACCGCCTCCTCGATCAGTAATCGACCACCACCATCGCCAAACTCACGCATTTCCAAAGTACTTCTAATAAAAGCGTTCGCTTCGTCTCGTGACGAAGTTACCAGCACGCCTTTGCCGGCGCACAGGCCGTCGGCCTTCAAAACCACTGGCCAAGTGACTGACTTCAGCGCCAGCCGCGCGTCAGCTGCGCGGTCAAAGACGCCGTGTACTCCCGGCGTCGGAATCCGATGCCGCTGTAGGAAATTCTTGGCAAAAACTTTGCTGCCCTCGAGCTGGGCGCACTCTTGGTTAGGGCCGACCAAGCGCAGGTCATGCGCAGCGAATTCATCGGCTATTCCCCCAACAAGCGGTTGCTCCGGACCCACAACTGTTAAATCGGCGCCCAGCTGCTCCGCCAGTTGGCGCAAGCCTACTACGTCAGCGGTGTCGGCGGGAATGCATTGAGCGTCCTGGGCGATTCCACCATTTCCCGGCGCGCACCAAAGTTTTATGACCGACGGGCTTTGCCGTAATTTCCAGACCAGTGCGTGCTCGCGCCCGCCGCCGCCAATCACCAAGATTTTCATGGTCGTGTCACGATAATCTGGGCCTGCGCATCATGTCAACTGCACACGCAGCCCAACCCAGTTGCGCGCACGCCAGCCGTCCCGCACGGTAATGCAGCTGAGTGGATTTCGCTGCATTGGGCGCGCGAACGCCTGCTAGGATAATTGTCAGCATATGATGATTGCTGCAGCCATGAGCCTCGCTGCCATGAGTTTCACAGTTCTGCCGTGGGACTTCGCGTCAATCCTCCTGGTGCTTGCGATCGTTGTGCCGTGGCGAGGCACAGTCCGGGTGCGCGAGTTGCTGGCGCGACCGGTTCTGAGTCCCTCTGATCGGATCTCTATGTACGGCTCTACGATCGCGTTTCAGTGGGTGGCTGCCGGTTTCACGGTTTGGCGTGTCCACGCGCGCGCGGGCACCGGTTCCTTCGTGACCTCCGATCTTGGCTTGGCTGTCCCGCACGCGGTGCGCGCCATCGCCGTCGGAGCCGGTCTCTCGCTCGTTATGGCGGGATCACAAATTGTAAGCTTGCGAGCTGTCGCGCGCTTGCCTGCGGAGCGCCGCGGCAAACTATTTGAGATAGCGGGCAAACTCATGCCGCATTCCCTTACCGAGGCCCTCCCGTTCCTGGCCTTGGTGTGCACGGTAAGCGTGTGCGAAGAATTTTTGTACCGGGGATTTGCGTTCGCCGTCTTTCGCGACATTACGGGCCAGTCCCTGGGAGCCGCGATCGTCGGATCATCCGCGATTTTTGCCGTCGGGCATCTGTATCAGGGACGAAGAGGGGTTGCGACCACCTTCGTCTTGGGTATAATTCTGGCCAGCGTACGCTGGTGGACCGGAAGTTTACTGCCTTGCATGATGGCGCATTTCGTCACTGACATGGTGGCCGGTTTTGCAGGTCCGCGAGGAGTGCTAGACATAACCGGCGAAGGCGACACGCCCATGCAAGCCCAATTATGGCCATAGACGACTGGCCTCGGCTATTTTATTTGTCACACCTCACCCCATGCCCTCCCACACTAGCCTTCGACCCGAACAAATAGGCGAGATCTTGGCCCCTTTCGGCGTGCCGCTGTCTGGCGAACAGATTGCGGCTTTCTCTAAGTATCTCGATCTACTGATCCGCTGGAACCAGATGGTTAGCCTCACAGCCGTCAACGATCCAGAAGAGATCGTCGAGCGCCACTTTGGAGAGAGTATTTTTGCCGCGTCAATTGTCCATTTAAATGGTCGGCTCGCCGACGTTGGTTCAGGGGCTGGTTTCCCCGGAGTTCCGCTGAAAATCCTCGATCCGCAGCTGAAAGCCTTATTGCTAGAGCCGAATCTCAAAAAAAGCGCCTTCTTGATCGACTTATGCGCGGCACTCGATTTGAAAGATGTCAAAATTGTGCGAAGCCGATACGAGGACCAAGCTCCGAACTTGGACATCTTCGATTTTATTACCTCTCGCGCCGTGGGAGACTACAAGCGGATGTTACGTTGGGGTCGGCCGGCGCTAAAAAGTGGAGGCCGCGTAATCCTGTGGCTGGGAGAGCAGGACGCGATAAACTTGGCCAAAGTCCCCGACTGGAACTGGTCATTGCCGGTCCGTATCCCCGGGTCTCGCCGACGCGTTCTCCTGATCGGGCAGGCATCAAATTTCGCACTCAATGCCTTGTAGTGTTCCACGTGAAACGTCGCTCCTGAAACTCGGTCGCTTCATGCGGGATCTTCACAGGTGTTCCACGTGAAACATTGCTATTGCGTACCGACTCTGTTAAATTGCGCTCGGTTCGACGCTCCCCGTCACCAGGTGCGCGAAATTGTCGCGAATTATCGCTATTGCCAATCAAAAAGGAGGCGTGGGAAAAACTACCACAGCCATAAACCTCGCCACGTCCCTCGCTGCTTCTGAAAATCGCACGCTTCTCATTGACTCAGATCCTCAAGGCAACACCACCACCGGGATCGGCTTTCCTAAAGACCCTTCTCGCCGCACTCTCTACCACGCGATGATTATGGGTGAGCCCCCTTCAAAGGCCTTGTTAAGAACGCAAGTAGACGGCTTGGACATAATCCCATCAGATAAAAACCTCGCTGGGGCCGCGGTTGAGCTGGTAACACTTGAAAAAAGGGAATTCAGGCTCCAGAAATTGCTGGGAGAAATTCGCTCGACATATGCCTATGTCGTCATCGACTGTCCTCCGACGCTTGATTTGCTCACCTTAAACGCCTTGGTAGCCAGCGACTCCGTTTTGATCCCAATTCAATGTGAATATTTCGCGATGGAGGGTGTCGCGGAACTGCTCGACACACTGATGAGGGTTCGCCGCACCCTTAACCCCGGCCTTGCTGTTGAGGGCATCCTGCTGACTATGTATGACGACCGCACGACATTATCGAGACAGGTGGCCGCCGACCTGAGGAGCTTTTTTGGCTCCCAAGTCTTTGAAACGACCATTCCCCGTAACGTGCGTCTGGCTGAGGCCCCCAGCCACGGCAAGCCAATTCTTATGTACGACATTCATAGTAAAGGTGCCGAAGCCTACACTCAACTGGCCAAGGAGGTTCTCGCAAATGAGCAGAAACGCGCTGGGACGGGGGTTGGGAGCGCTAATTCGTGAGTCCGAAGCTCCGGTAACTTCACGCGACCGCACGACCGGCCCGGCCCAGGAGCCGACCGCCTCGAGGACGATGGCCTCTCAGCTCGTCGACATCGATCTAATCGATCCTAGCCCCTATCAGCCGCGCACACGCTTTCGGGAGGATAGTCTCGCGGAGCTCGCGCGGTCCATTCAAGCCAGCGGCATCATTCAGCCCCTGGTCCTGCGGCCCATTGGTCCCCGTTTCCAACTTCTCGCCGGCGAACGCAGGTGGCGAGCGGCGCAACGTGCCGGTCTCGATCGCGTGCCGGCGGTGCTACGCGAGGTGGGCGATGCCGCCGCCATGGAAATCACCCTGGTCGAGAACATCCAGCGCGAAGATCTGAATGCCATAGAGGAGGCGCGCGCCTTCGACCGGCTTATCAGCGAGTTCCACCTCACCCAAGAGGAGGTTGCCGCCCGCACCGGCAAAGACCGCACCAGCATTGCCAATGCCGTGCGTTTGTTGCGGCTCGAAAAGCCGGTGCTGGATTTGATCGAGGACGGCCGCATCTCAGCCGGGCACGGCCGCGCTCTGCTGGCTATCAGCGACCCGAAGCTTAGACTAGCCGTGTCGCAGCGCGCCGCGCGCGGCGGACTTACTGTTCGGCAGATTGAGCGGCTTGCCACGCGGCGAAGCCGGGCGGCAGCGGCTCCGGATGCATCTCCCGTGCTGGACGCCAACACCAAGGCTGCGCTCGAACAATTACAGCAATCGCTCGGCACACGCGTCACACTCCGCCTCGCGACGAAAACGCGTCCAGGGGAACTGGTTATCGAATATTACGACGAAGGCCAGCTCACCCATCTGTACGACCGCTTGATGGGCTAGCCCTATCACTACAGCCTCTAGTTACTATGTATGTAGTAACACCGGTGGATAGTCTCTTATTCTAAACAGGTCACTCCTTTTGCCCTTGGCCCTGGAAATAAATAATTTATAGTTAATTATACGAGGCCCGCGTATGCCCTGGAAACATTCCAAGCGAAATCGACCATCGGAAAGCGCGCAATTTGCCGGCTTCCTCGACAAGTCGGTTCGCTTCGAGGGCACGCTGGAATTTCCCGGAACATTCCGGCTCGAAGCGCAGGTCAAAGGAACAATTATTTCCAGCCAAACACTCATCCTCGGCGAAGGGGCGCGCGTCGAAGGCCAAATCGAGGGAGCGCATGTGGTCATTTGCGGTCGATTCGACGGGGTGATTTTCGCCAAAGGCCGGGTCGAAATTCAATCGAAGGGAATTGTGACTGGCGAAATCCACACGCCATGTCTGCTTATCGAACCAGGCGGCGTTTTCGATGGCCAATGCCACATGTTGGCCACCTCGGAGGCAGCCAAACCCTTGACCATCCCCATACGCGCGGTCCAACAAACCTGAATCTTTATTCCGGGCCAATCAAATTCGCCCGCCTACTCGCACGCACCGCAATTCACTGTCACCGAGCACGATTGGCGCGACGAGTGCGCCACTCAATGCTCCCGCAGTCTATAATCCATATTGCTTCAATGGCCACCGACCGCAAAGGCTCGGGAGACTTGTGGGCGAAACGATAAAACTTACGGCTACAGCGAAGGCCGCGGGCTGCGCCGCAAAACTGGCTCCTGGCACCCTCGAGGCCGTTCTGCGGCGGTTGCCGCGCCAACAGGATGCGCGGGTGCTCGTAGGTTTTGAAACGAGCGACGACGCCGGTATTTACCGCCTTTCCGAAGATCTGGCGCTGGTGCAAACGGTGGATTTTTTCACGTCTATTGTGGACGATCCTTTTTCGTTCGGCCAAATTGCGGCCGCCAACGCTCTGAGCGACGTGTACGCCATGGGTGGGCGCCCCATTTCAGCTCTTTCCATCGTCGCCTTTCCCGAGAAAGGTGATATTGACCTGTTGGAGCAAATCCTCCGCGGCGGCCTGGACAAAATGATCGAAGCGGATTGCACGGTGATCGGCGGACATTCGATTCGCGACGACGACATGAAATTTGGCTACGCGGTGACCGGCGTCATTCATCCCACGCGCGTGTGGAGAAATGTCGGAGCCCGCCCCGGCGACGCGGTCCTTCTTACCAAGCCACTGGGGGCCGGCGTTATCTCCACGGCACTCAAGCAGGGCTGCGCTCCTCCTGAGTCGGTGGGCGCGGCGATGGCTTCCATGAAGCGCTTAAACCGCGACGCGGCGGCGGCTCTTGTCGAAGTTGTGAAAGTCAATAAGAAGCAGGCGGACGACACACTAACAGCCGTTCACGCCGTAACCGACGTAACAGGTTTCGGGCTGCTCGGCCACGCGCGGGAGATGGCCGCCGGCAGCGGTATTTCTTTGGAGATCGATCACCGCGCCATCGAATATCTTCCCGGCGCGATTGCCGCGTCTCGCGGAGGCTTTCACTCTGCCGGACTCCGGAACAACCGGGAATTTGTGGGCGATTGCGTGCGCTTCGCCGCCGCCGTTCCCCAGGAATTTCACCACCTGCTCTTCGATCCGCAAACATCGGGCGGCCTGCTGATCGCACTCGATCCGGCCGTGGCCGACGCCGCACTCGGCGCATTGGCTGCGCGCAACGTCGCTGCGCGGCGCATTGGCCGCGTCGTCGATCGCCGCTCGCCCTTGATGGAGGTGATCTAGCGTGTTACCGGTTCACCTTCCGCTTCGCGCCATTCTGCATCTTCCAACCTGATGGATACAGTCACTCACGGAATTGTCGGCGCGCTCATCGGCAAATCATTTTTCGCTGAAGACCCGCGGCCGCTCCTCGGACTGTCTCCCATCTCGTGGCGCGAGCCGCCGCGCACGCCGGGTCGTATAGCCATTATCTCCGCCACCCTCGGCGCAATTTTCCCGGACATCGACGTTTTCTCCGGCCCTCTGGCGCACCACAGTCTGGCCCTCATGACCTGGCATCGGAACATTACGCATTCCATCGTGATGTTGCCGCTATGGGTGTTGCTGCTGGCGCTGCTGACGCATTGGCTCGCGGGACTGCTGCGCTGGCCCACTCCATCCCTGGGTGATTTGAGCGCCATTTACGCCGTGGGCCTGGGCAGCCATATTTTTCTCGATGTCCTCACCTCGTTCGGCACCATGGTATGGAGCCCGCTAAGCTACACCCGCGTAGCGTGGGACTGGCTTTTTATCATCGATTTGATCGTAACCTCGCTCGCGTTATTGCCCCAACTGGCCGCCTGGGCGTTTAGCCGGCCGGATCGAGCGCTGCGCCGAGCGATTCCTTTGTGGGTCCTCTGCTCCGCCACAGTATTCGCCGCGGCGCCCCTGATTCGCAAGATGGGCCGCTCGATGGACGTGCCTTTTCCCACCGGAGTCGCCTGGGGAGCGACCACCGTGTTCGCGATATTTTTTATCCTGCCGCTGCGGCATCGCACCAAAACCAGCGCGAGCCGCTCGAAATGGTGCCGCGCGGGACTTGCGCTTCTCGCCGGATACATCGCGTTCGCCGGCACCATGCACCATTCCGCGCTTCAGCAGGTGAATCAATTCGCCGACGAGGGGCGCGTCAACGTTCTGAATATCGCCGCGTTGCCCTTGCCGCCTTCCGCGGCCCGATGGTCGGGTCTCATCTCGACTCCCGAGGGCGTCTATCGGCTGCAATTCAACGAGCTGGGCGGCGAACCGCTGAAAATCCAATTCTTCGCCAATGCCCCCGAGGATCGTTACATCCAGGCCGCACGCGCCGTGCGCGACGCCCAGACGTTTCTGTGGTTTTCGCGCTTTCCCCTGTTTCAATCTTTCGAGCGCGATGGCCGGCAGGTCGTGCGGATCAGCGATCTCCGATTTTATAATGGGCCGGCGCCATCCATGATGGGCGCATCTCCGCAAGCGCCCTCCACGAATTTTTCCTACGAAGTGGTTTTCACGCCCACGGGCAGCGTCGTGTCTCAAGGATTGAAGAGCGAGTAAGCCTCACAATAGGTTACTTCGAGCCCGCCGCGTAAATCACCAGCTGGCGTTCTTCGCCGACGCCTTCGCTTACCGTGCGGACATCGGCCTGGTCCTTCAGCACCAGGTGAATGATGCGGCGCTCGCGTGCCGGCATGGGATTGAAGCGAAACGCCACGCGCGTCTCCCGCACGCGTTGCGCGGCAACTTGAGCGGAAAGTTTTAACTCCGCAATGCGGTCGGCACGATAGTTCGCACAATCGAAGCGCACCCGGTCGTGCAGTTGCGGATCGAGCCGCACCGAGCGCAGTGCCACGTGTTCAAGCGCCTTCAGAAGCTCGGCCCCGCGCTCCAGCAGCAGCTCTCCATCCGGCCCAGCGAAATCCACAATAATATCCGGCGATTCGAACTCGGCTTCGGCCGGCGCCACCGTGTTTCCGGCGGACTCCCCGAGCGCGGCTGCGCTCCCGCCGCTACGCGGTATTTCAATTTTAAAATACACGTCGAAATGCATGGCCGGCACAACCGCGTCGAGGTAACGCCGCAGACTGGCCGCAACGCCCTCACGGTCGAGCGCAGGCGCGGGACGCCGTTCGTATCGGCCGCCTTGCGCGGCCGGCCTCCCGCTGCCCTGGCCGCCGCCGCCAAATCCACCACCGGCGCCAACGCCAGGAGCTCCGCCGCTACCGGACCTGCGGCTGCCGGGCGCCTGACCGGGCTTATCTGACGGACGAAAGCTAGCGCACATAATCTCCTTTCGTGAATCGTTAAGGGAGAGTCGATTTGGCGGCTGCCGGGCTCGTGATTTTTTTCTTTCCTTTGGATACAGCCTTGAGCGGCGAAATGCGGTTCAAATGCCACTGCTGCAAAATGGCGATTGCGCTGCTAGTCAAAATATACAGCGCCAGCCCACTCGAAATCGGGAAAACAATGAACATTCCCCCAAACATGATGGGCGTGAGCGCCATCATGCGCGCCTGCGCCGGGTCGGTGACCGTGACCGGCGTCATTTTCTGCACCACGTACATCAACACGGCCATGGTGATCGGCAAAATGTAGTAAGGGTCACGGCTCGAAAGATCGTGAATCCATCCAAACCACGGGGCGTGCCGTAATTCGATGGTCGCCGTCAGCATGCGGTTCAGGCCAAACCAGATCGGAAATTGCGCCACCATCGGCAGGCAGCTTCCCAGCGGATTGATGCCTTCGCGGCTGTAGATGGCCATCACCTCTTTGTTCATTTCCTGCTTGCGCGGATCGCGCACCGAATATTTCTTATAGCGATCCTGAACTGTGCGAATTTCCGGCGCCACCCTTTGCATTTTTTGCATCGAGCGCCAGCTGCTCACCTTCAACGGGTACAGCAGCATGTTGATCGCCACGGTCATCGCTACAATGGCCCATCCGTAATTCGGTACGTACCGGTGCAGCCACAGTAGAATATAAAACAACGGCTCGCTAATGAAGCCCGTCCACCCGAACTGCACCAGGCCGTTCAGCGGCGGATGAATGGCCTTCAGTAAATCGAGATCCTTCGGACCCACGAAAACGCGCATCTCCACAGGATTGGTACTCGGGCTGACGCCCGCAGCCACTTCCGGCAATATTTCCTGCGTCGTTTTTCCATCCGGTTGTTGCAATTCATGCTGCATTTGCCGCGCTGCGAGCGTCAAATTCACCGGTGCCGGCTGGCCCGTCGCGGTCTCCGGCGGCAAGAAAGCCGCGGCAAAATATAAATCCTCGATGCCTACGGTGTCGAAATCCCCGGGGACTTCAGCCGCAATGTTGTGCTGCGTGGGAGAACCCAGGTTTTTCGTGGCCAGCTGCGTGATGCTCCCGGCGCGTCCCGAAAACGCCACCGTCTGTATCGCGGCACGATACGCCGTAACGTCGCCAAAGCCGCCGCGCCAGGCGATGCGCGTCGGCACGGGCTGGCCATTGCGCCGCACCGAAATCTCGACGCGGGCAATGTAGCTGCTATCGAACTTCAGCTTCTTGGTGACGTCCAGTTGGCCGTCGCTCCAGTGAAAATCCACTTCGGCGGGCGCTGCCAGGTGCAGTGTCGCGGTATTCGATTCTCCGGCGCCGCTCCCCAGGGCCGTTCCCGCGGGTGTGGAAACGACGTAAAGTCCCTTGTTCGCGGCCGTCTCCAGTTGGGTATCGCCCATTTGCAGCGAAAACGGCCAGTCGCCGCTCTGGCGCGCGGCCTCGGCATTCACCACGTCGAGCGTACGCGGTGGCTGATGATCGTCGGTATATTTCTTGAGCTGCCAGCTCCGCACCACCGCGCCGCGGCTCGAAAGTTCCACGCGGTAGAGATCGCTTTCGATCACGGTGATTTTTTCGGCCACATCGGCCGCGGGGGTGGTGGTGGAAGGACCTCTGCCNNGCGGCGGCGATGATGGCGCGCGTTTGATCCGACACCCGGCTCATCTGCCGGTCTCGCGCGGGCGGTCATTAAGACGATTGTCGAATTTCTGGACGGTGTCACTGCTCGCCAGATCGGGGACCGGATCGTGGCCGCCTCGCGCAAACGGCCGGCACCGCAGCAGCCGCCGCACGGCCAGCCACGAGCCGCGGCGCGCCCCGTGCCGCGCAATTGCTTCGTAAGCGTACTGCGAACACGTTGGATAAAATTTGCACCCGCACGCCATCAGCGGCGCAAGTGCTGCCTGGTACACCCGTATGCCCGCGAGCAAAATCCTCACGACCGCGCCTCTTAGCGGGTCGCGCTTCGCAACAGGCTCAGCAGTTCGGTTTCCAGTGGAGCAAAACTCGCCTGCGCCACCGAGCGGCGCGGATGAATGACTAAGTCCCATCCTGAGGGTATCTCCGAAATATTCCGCCGAAGAATTTCGCGGATGCGCCGCCGCATCCGGTTGCGCACCACCGCGCCTCCCAGCGCTTTTTTAACGCTGGTGCCGAAACGGCTGCGCGGCCCGCCGTTCGCGCGCGAGAAAACGATAAACTGCGCCGAGCTTCGCCGCGCGCCGCTACGGTAAACCGCTTCAAAATCGGCGGTGCGCAGCAAGCGGGCGGCGCGGGGAAAGGCCTGCGCCGGCGCGACACCTGAGCGTCTAAATGGGCGTGAGGCGATGGCGGCCCTTCTTNNAAGCCGTGCGTCTTGTGGCGACGCCGGACCTTAGGTTGAAACGTACGCTTGGGCAACGAATGCTCCTGTGGGGGGCCGCGCGCGGCGCACCTTGGAAACAGTTAGTTTATGCGACCCGCCAAGGCGGGTCAAGCAACCCGCGGGTGTGCGGATACGGACGTGAAAAAGGGCCCCCCCCTCTGGCACCCGGAGAGAGCGCGAACATTTTACGCAAAAAGCGCGCGGCACACCTGTTGGGCATAGGGATCGAGCTGGCGCGTTTTTTTTTCGCGCGGGATTACCCAAACATATTTTGGAATCGAGGTGCAAAGCGACGTGGCCACTTCGCGCATGCGCTCGCTCGGCAAACAGTAGGACGTGAACATCTAGCGTGTGCTGAGGGAAAATGAGTTAGAAACTAGTTTAACGGGCAAATCTCGGAATTGCCTGCAAGTCTCGCAACAATCGTATGTAGTGTCCCATCGTCAGAGCCGTGGTGTTGTATAGAGGCAAGAACATATATTCGGGGACCGTTCGCTCTGCACCCATGTCGTACAACACTCCCCGTTCTCCCTTCGCATTCAACAGGGGGCGTCCTACTCGATCTTCGAATTCTATGTAGACCTCGGGGTAATCAACCGAAGGGCTGTTGCGGTGAGTGATTTTGTTCCTATACCTGGAAAACTCGCCCACAAAATGGGGACTCGCGAACGCCCCAAAGATCCGCACGAGTTCTTGGTATTCGGCGGCGCTAAGTTCCTCCAGTCTTACGTTTCGAAGGTCTTTTCGCCAAATTGAGCGAATGCGATGTTTAAGCCGAGCCCTGAAGGGTAGTCTC
The DNA here is from genome assembly GCA_003140295.1 of Acidobacteriota bacterium. Classification (GTDB taxonomy): domain Bacteria; phylum Acidobacteriota; class Terriglobia; order Acidiferrales; family UBA7541; genus Palsa-189. The sequence goes on along the minus strand of PLJR01000076.1, from coordinate 1,235 downwards.
GCAATCCGGGAGGAATGCAGCCTTANNTCCTTTTCGGATGCTGTCACGGGTGAGCTTGGCTGGCCAATTTTGTCGAGTGAGGTCCACATCGGGCACCAAAGAAGCACCAAGATTCTCAAAAATCAAACGGTAGAACAGATCTTCGACTTTTGCCAGCTTGTATACGGCAAGATCGAAATGATTCATCTTGTCGAGGTGCACATTGTAAAGTAGGCGATTTCCGCTAGCGAGATCGCTTTTGAGCGGTTCAATAGCTTTACAAGTTCTGGCTTGCGCAAGGTGCCAGCGGGCTTCTATGAGCGACTGCCGTATCGCGAACCAACTCCAATAGGTGTTTCGGCGGTCGAAGTAAGGGCTCGGAGTCATTTCATCCGCAGTGAAGGTTTGACGCGACGGCACAGAGATAGTCGTGGGATCTGGTAAAGCCTCAAAATAATTGACCGGAGAAGCCTCCTTGATCAATTGCCGTACGAGAGTCTCCCAGACTGATCTTTCACCCTCGTCGTTTCTTGCTGTGTCTACTTTTGCGGCTATCTCGTAATCATCAGCGCGCACTGATCCATTTTCGACCGTAAATCGCAAATTCACATGGAACATCTCTGACTCCCAATTTCGATTGGATGTAATTCTGAAGTCGCCAACAGCATGGCAGTTGGGTTTGAGTGAACGAATTCTACTTGAACTGCGAGCGCGGGCGCGGCACCGGGGTTGGGCAAAGGGATCGAGCGTGTGCGCATGCGCATGATTTTCGCGCCGCCGGTTCGGCGCGTACACCGAGAACGCAGGCCCTCTCTGTGCTATTGGCCGTCATTTGATAAAAAAATATAGTCAACAGAGTGATGAATATTATCTCATGCATTGGCCAGACCTCGGACCCTACCGAAGGCAAAACGCCAACACCGGGACCAGCTTTTTTTAAGCGTTCTACGCGCCGGACGAGACGCCCGGGACGTGCGCGAGCCTTTCCCAATGCCGTGGATGAGGACGGCGTCGGCCTGCACGGATGTAGCTCGCGCCTCCCCTATCGCTCATGAAGCTGTGAAGAAACCTTGTGACCCATTACGTGGGGTGCTTGCACCATCCTGTAAAATAGAAGTATGTTTCAAATCAAGAGCAAACCTGATCGCGCCGGCCTTTCTAGTGGAGCGATAAGATCGGGAGCGGCAAAAACTCGGCGCGCACCGATAGCCTCCGAATTCGACAGGCCCACCCAGAAGCCATTTGGAATGATATCC
>PLJR01000375.1 GCA_003140295.1 Acidobacteriota bacterium | reverse complement strand
GACTGGCTGATGGTCCGCGGCAACTATCAAGCCTGGAACCACAGTCCGCTGACGCAGATCAACCGTGACAACGTGAGTGATCTGCACCTGGCCTGGGTCTGGTCGATGAACGATCAGGGCGGAGCCAATGAGCCCACGCCTCTGGTGCACAACGGGATCATCTATCTAACCAATCCGGACAATATTGTTCAGGCGCTCGACGCCAAAACGGGCGAGCTGATCTGGGAGAATCGCCTCAGGCCCGCAGGCTCGCAAGGCGGCGGCACCGGCGCCATGCGCAACCTGGCCATCTATCAGGACAAGATTTTTGCGGCCTCCACGGACGCCCATCTATTCGCTCTCGACGCGCGCACCGGCAAGACCCAGTGGGACATCGCCATTGCCGACACCTCCAAGGGCTACGGCAATTCCAGCGGACCCATCATCATCGGCGGAAGAGTTATTCAAGGGCTCGGCGGTTGCGACCGCTACAAAGCCCAGGACCAGGAGCAGGGCTGCTTCATCAGCGCATTTGATCCCCACACGGGCAAGCTGCTGTGGAGGTTCAATACCGAGGCGCGAGCCGGCGAACTTGGCGGCGATACCTGGGGCAAACTTCCCAACATGCTGCGCGTGGGCGGCGAAACCTGGATCACCGGCAGCTATGACCCCGAACTCAACTTGACCTACTGGGGTGTGGCTCAGGCCAAGCCTTGGGTGCAGGCCAGCCGTGGCACCGGCCCGGACGACGAGGCGCTCTTCTCCAGTGCGACGCTGGCGCTGCGGCCCAATGACGGAACTCTCGCGTGGTATTTCCAGCATGTCCCCGGCGAGACTCTCGATCTCGATGAAGTTTACGAGCGCGTACTCGTGGATATCGGCGACCGCAAACTGGCCTTCACCATCGGCAAGGCCGGCATCCTCTGGAAGCTGGACCGAAAGACGGGCGAGTTCCTCGACGCCAAGGAGACCATCTTCCAGAACGTGTTTACCTGGCTCGATTCCAAAAAAGGTTTGCTGGCTTACCGGTCCGATATCGTGGCGCACAAGAACACCGGCGAATGGATTCCGTCCTGCCCCAGCACCGAGGGCGGCCATAACTGGCAGGCCATGAGTTACAGCCCCGAGGCGAAGTACCTGATCATTCCCCTCAGCCAGAGTTGCATGGAGATGTCTGGGCGGAAAGTCGAGTTCGTCGAAGGATCAGGCGGCACGTCGGGCGATCGGCGCTTCTACGAGATGCCCGGAACCGATGGCAATGTCGGGAAGCTTGCCGCGTTTGACGTCAAGACCATGAAGCAGGTTTGGACCCGCGACCAGCGCTCCGCCTATCTCACCGCCGTGCTTTCCACGGCCGGCGGTATCGCATTTGTCGGCGACCTCGACCGTTACTTCCGCGCCGTGGACGTCAATACCGGCGAGGTCCTCTGGCAGGCCAGGCTCGGCACCTCCGTCCAAGGATTTCCCGTCACTTTCACGGCAGGAGGAAGGCAATACATCGCGGTCACTACGGGCCTGGGCGGCGGGAGCCCGCGGAATGTTCCTCGAATAATCGAGCCCGACGTTCATCACCCGCAAAACGGCAATGCTCTCTACGTGTTCGCCTTGCCGGACAGGAACGATCGGAAGAACGTCAGCGGAATTTCCAGGCCGCAGAATCCGTCGGTGGAAGCCGCCAAGCGCTAGTGTAGCGTCCCGCAAGTTCATTGAATAACTTAGCTTGCCACATCAGCCGTCAAAGCTTTTGCCTCCAATGGAAACTATGCAATCTCGCGTGAGAACTTATTCAACATATGTCTGGGACGCGACACTAGAAGCTCTTCGCTGCTTGTCGCCGGAACTGGCTCCAAAGAATGAAAAAAGCACATCGGGTAAAGAGACCTAAAGCGAGTGACCGATAAGAAAGCAGATACCTCGCACTCTTTTAGAGGAGGTTGAACCAGTTGAGAGAGGATATTGTAGCTGGCGCAGTATTTCCCGATTATGAGCTGACAGATCACACCGGCAGACACCGCAAGCTTTCGGATCTACAGGGGCTAGATCCCATGATCCTGGTGCTTAGCCGGGGAGGATACTGCCCGAAGGATCGGCGCCAAGCCGAAGGTCTGGTCCAACTTCACCACGAGATGGAAGTCGGATACTGCAGGCTCGTCACCATCAGTACCGACAACATGCTTCTGACGAATGAGTACCGCACCGGCGTCGGCGCTCATTGGGTCTTTTTATCAGATCCCGGACGAAAGGTTCAGAAGGATCTCGACATCGCCGAGTACACGGACCGTGAACACGATCCGATGATCCCGCACGTCATTGTGCTCGAACCTGGTCTCGTTATATTCAAGATCTACAACGGCTACTGGTTTTTTGGCCGGCCGACCATTGAGGAGCTTCGGCAAGACTTGCGTGCGGTGTTGAGCAAATGCCGTCCGGACTGGGACCTCTCCCGTCCCGAAGTGAAAGCCGCTTGGGAACGGGGTGAACATGATCGCTTTTATCCCTACGGCAAGACCTACGGGCAGGTGTTTCGGGAGCAAGAGTAAAACGGAACCGTCGAACTTTCGGTTGGCCGAGAATACCGCCGGCTTACCGCACGTTAGTTACGCGGTGTCAGAATCTGGTCCAGGCGCGCTGGCGTGGTCCCTTCGCGTTCCAGCCGCGGGTAGCGCAGTCCGTCGTGATACTCAATACGCACCGTGCGGTAGCGGTCGCCGTTCCTAAGTAGAAGTTCGATGGCGGCGCTGGAGCTCTTGGCGTTCTTGATTGCGCCCTTAAGGCGCTCCACATCGAAGGATGTTCCGTCAACTGCGATAATCTGGGTGCCGACAGTCAGCCCGCTCTTGTACCCTGGCCCTTCCCATAATACGTCGGCGAGCCGGCCATCGCTCCCGATGACGATGCCCAGCGAGTAGGTCAAGTCCGCGACCTTCCGGCGCGTTTCGGAGTCTTTGAAATATACAGTGGGCGTCTCCGCGTACGTCAGCTTATAGCCACCGCGAGCAACACCATCCAGTGGCGCCCCAGGACCATGCCCATCCAGCCGAGCCCGCAAGAACTTAGCCCAATCGAAGGGCTCCACCTTATTCAACGCATTCGCCACGTCATCGAACGTATAAGTGGACGGAACGTAGCTGCCGTCGTTGCTGCCGAAAAAAACCCGCGCGAAATCGTCCAGAGAGCGCTGGCCGCCCGATCGCTCGCGGATCAGCGTGTCGACGTCGAGCCACATCAACTGGCCTTCGGAATAGTAGTCTTCACTGCGTTCCCAGCTTCGCCAAGGAAGCGCTCGGCGCATCGCGGCGATGGGGTCATTGGTAGTGTCTTGGAGCGCGCGCCAGTCGCGGCCGATGCGGTGATCGTAGGTCGCAGCGGTGGCTGCCAGGGCATCGAGGGCCTGTTGCTTGGTTAAAAGTCCGGCGCGCGCTGCCAGGACGAACCCCCAGTATTGGGTTTGACCTTCATAGACCCATAGCAGGCTGTCACGCATCGGCACGTTGAAGTTTGGCGTCCACAGGTCTGCCGGCCGGCGGAACTTACCGTTCCAGGAGTGCGTGTATTCGTGCGGCAGCAGGTCGCGTGTGTCGGCGCTCTTGTCCCACTCTGTGAAATAGCCTGGGACCGTGCCGTCCTCGCTGGACTGGTGATGCTCGAGCCCGATGCCGCCCATGTGGTCGGTCACCGCAAGCAGGAAGTCATAGTGGTCGTAATGATGCGAGCCGTAAAGCTTGTATGCTTGTTGTACCAGCGCGCGGTGGGCTTCGAGCTGTTCGGGCTTAATCTCCAATAGATCCGCCCTGTCCCCCACGATGTCCAGATGAACTGGCGCTGGGCCGCCGGGGTCCAAATCCAGTCGCTGGAAATATCGACCGGCGAAAAGCGGCGAATCCACCAGGGTCTCGAGGGACACTGGTTTGAACGCGATGATTCCGCCGATATTCGACATCGAGTCCAAAGCTGTCGCCACTTGCCAGCCATCGGGAAGCCGAACGCTCGGCTCAAACTTGATTTGGCGCGAGAAATAGCCCGCCGGATAAAGGGCCACCGCGTTCCATTGTAGATTCAACATGTCCGGCGTCATCACGACGCGTCCTTCGTTGGTATCGACCGGCGAGTCGAATTGGAATTCGGTGTCGATGGCCGCCACGCCACTCGGGACCTCCACTCGAAACGCGAACACATTTACCGGATCGCGGGTCCATTCCAGGCGCTTGCCATTGACGTGAATCGTCAGGCCTGCAAGCTTGTCGATCCGGCCCGAGGGGGAGTGATTGCCCGGCAGCCACTCGGGATAGAGAAGCACGAGAGACTCGGCTGCACGCACGGGGATCGTCTCGCGAACACGAAAGATGTGCCGCTCTATATCGGTCGCGTCGACACTCAAGCGGATCGTGCCCGGATACGGGATGTCCTGCGGCTCAGCAATCTGCGCGGGCATGGGCAAAGGCTGGGGTCCCCCAGACTGCGCGAAAGCATTGCCCGCGCCGAGCACCAGCACGCACCCAATAAGGAAAATAATGTTGAGCGGTCTGATTTTCAACATTCCCCACCTCAACTCTGACATTTGGCCCGTTCCGATTTTTGACGCCAGCTCCCTGGCCGCCGGGAGGCTCGCAACATATTTAAATACCAGAAGTCGGCGGAATTGTACCAAGCGAACACCACAGATGCTAAGCAGTTCGATCCCACGCAGCACTTTGCGCAGCACCTTGTCTTTCGCATCCCGCAACGCCGTTTCTTGACGGGCTGCGCGCATGTGCCCGGACACAAGCGACCAGGCCAGACTGCAGGAGCATTTTGACCCTCGGTCTGAATTGAGTACATTGCGGTTTCGAGGCACAGCTACAATGCGATTCGGAGGACACATGTCGAAATCGCGAAGGCAGTTCTTGACCCACACATCTCTGGCCCTGCTGGGTGCAGCCAGCGGGTGCCGGAGCAACCCTCAGAAGGTTGCCGAGCTACCGCCCGGGGCGCCACCCACGTTCGGTACTGCAACTGCTCCCGGGCCTGAGGTGTCCGCTGCAACTTTCGCGCAGGCCGAGAAGCTGATGCAGGTTGAATTGACCAAGCCGGAACGTGATATGGCAGCTCGAAGTTGGGGTGCGAATATGGCAGCGCTCTGCGAGCGGCGTACAGGTCCTCGCAAGCTGGCGTTAGAACCCACGCTCGCACCTTGGTCGTGCCGGAATGCGGCATTGCCCGGCGAGAAGCCAGTCCCGGCGCACGACCGATTCATCCGCAGCAAGACACCTCCAGGACCGCTACCTTCCAGGGACGAGGACATTGCCTTCGCGCCCCTGACACAGCTTGCGCCTTGGATCGAACAGCGAAAGCTTACCTCCGCGCGGCTCACCGAGCTCTATCTGGGACGACTGGAGAAATTCGATCCCGAGCTGCGCTGCGTTATTACCCTCACGCACGAGCTCGCACGGGCGCAAGCCAAGAAGGCTGACGAGGAAATCGTCGCGGGCAAATACCGCGGGCCGCTACACGGCATCCCTTGGGCAGCCAAAGACCTTTTGGACACTGCTGGAATTGCGACCACCTATGGAGCCGAGCCCTTCAGAAACCGCGTACCCACAGTGGACGCCGCAGTAGTGAAACGTCTCGAAGAAGCGGGCGCAGTCCTTGTCGCCAAACTGAGCATGGGCGCATTGGCGCTTAACGATGTGTGGTTCGGTGGTCAGACGATGAACCCCTGGCTACTCGAGGAGGGATCGTCCGGATCAAGCGCGGGTCCCGGCGCTGCCACCGCTGCCGGTCTGGTTGGTTTCGCCATCGGGAGCGAGACCGAAGGCAGCATCGTAAGCCCTTCGGTGCGCTGCGGGATTACGGGATTGCGACCCACCTACGGTCGTGTGCCGCGCACCGGCGCGATGACGCTCTGCTGGTCGCTTGACAAGCTTGGCCCAATGACGCGCGGTGTCGAAGACACCATGCTCGTGCTGCACGCCATCTCCGGGCCAGACTCGGGTGATACGGCTAGCGCACCTGGCAAGTTGGACTTCGACTCAGGCGCGAGCGTACAAGGACTGCGAGTGGGCTACTTATCCGCTTGGATGAAGGAGAAGCCCGCGACCGACGTGGACCGGGCTGCGCTCGACGCGGTTCGTAAGGCGGGCATGGTCCCGGTCGAGGTGGCGATTCCCGACTGGCCGTACGATTCGCTTAACCTGATCCTTTTCGCTGAAGCCGCAGCTGCGTTCGAGGAACTCACGCTGAGTCGCGGAGTGGACCAGCTTAAGGTTCAAGTGCCTGACGCATGGCCCAACGTTTTCCGCCAGGCCCGGTTCCTTTCGGCGGTGGACTTTGTGCAAACCGACCGCTTCCGGCGCAGCGTCGCGAATGAGATGGCCCGCGTCTTTTCTCAGGTGGACCTGCTCCTGGTACCGTCGCTGCGTGACGAAATGCTCACCATTTCCAACTTCACTGGTCACCCAGCGCTTACACTGCGCGCGGGCTTCGTCGAAATTTCGGCGGCGCGCAGCGATTGGGCGCCAGACCCAAACAAACCGGTACGCACCTTCCCCGCGCCGCGCCGCGTACCTCACGGTGTCACACTTATCGGCCGACCTTTTGACGAGGGCACGCTCGGCCGCGCAGGGATCGCTCTCGAGCACATCTTTGGCGTGGTCAACGAGCGGCCGCCGGGATTCTGAATCGGTCGCATAGCCTCGTCGCTATAAACGACACCGGACTCCGCGAAATCGGACGACGCAGGTCAACAACTTACTTCTCCCTTCCATTTCCCGTAGCAAGTGTACATTTTTTGGAATCCCGTAAATTCATACCGCTGCAGGCTTTTACCTACCTTGCAAGCCTTATCATTGCAATCGTGTGACTTCGCCAATGTGTTTGTCGTCCTGGCAGTGGCGTGCCGATTGCTCCTCTTTTGCCATCATTCAAACCGCCTCCGGCTACGGCGCGTTCATTTTCTTCGCTGGCCGTCTGTCACCGGGTCGAGTTGCCGACAATGCGGTCGTCGCGATCTGCCAACCGTTGTGGGGTGGCGCTGTCCGGAATTTCGTCGGGAGGCGAAATGGATCTGAACTGCATGTTCTTAAGATTGCTGCCACGTTTTTCAGTATTTCTTGCGCTGTGGGTTCTGATCGCGTTTGCTTCGACCATGAGCCTGCGAGCTCAATCCACGGCAACTCTTCGAGGAACGGTGAACGACCAAAGTGCCGCATCTGTTCCCAATGCCACGATCGTTGCGCACAACGAAAACACCGGAGTAGAGTCGAGCACGCAATCCGACGATACGGGACAATTTCAGATCCCCGCTCTCTTTGTGGGCCCCTATAGGCTTACCGTGACGGCGGCGGGTTTCCAAACGGCCGTTATCACTGGCATCACGCTCGACGTGGCCAGCACTGTTGTGCAAAACGTGCAACTCAAGGTGGGTTCGACACAACAGCAAGTAACCATTACAGGTGAAGCCCCGGTGATCGAGGCGACCACGATAACCGTCGGTCAAACCATCGAGGAGAAAACTGTTCAGGAAATTCCGCTCAATGGACGGCATTTCGTCGACCTGGGTCTGCTGATTCCCGGCACGGTGACTCCCCCGCAAAATGGCTTTCTGACGGCGCCCCTTCGAGGCCAGGGGTCTTTCGCTATCAACACAGCCGGCCAGCGGGAAGACACCACAAATTTCATGATCAATGGAATTAACCTGAATGACGAGCTCCAGAACCAGATCAGTTTTCAGCCTTCGATCAACACGGTACAGGAATTCAAAGTGGATAATTCTACTTTCAGCGCCGAGTACGGCCACAACTCGGGTTCCGTCGTGAATATCGCCACACGCAACGGCACCAATGCACTGCATGGCGAACTATTCGAATTTTTCCGCAACGAAAAACTCGACGCGCGCAATTTCTTCACCTTCTTCCCCGCGACAAAGCCTCCCTTCAAACGAAACAATTTCGGCGCTGATGTGGGTGGGCCCATCGCGAAGAATCGTGCATTTTTCTATGCCAGCTACGAAGGTTTGCGCCAGCGCCAAGGGATTTCCATTAGTACCGATGTCCCCACCGACGCGCAACGTGCGGCTGTTACCGACTCGGTCATCCTGAAACTCCTGCCCTTAATTCAACATGCTAACGGCGTCGACGCGAACGGGAACCCGGCCTTCAACGGCGCGGCCACCGCGCCGGTGAATATTGACCAGGGCACCGGGGACTTACAGTTCAATCTTGGAAGCAATGACCGCCTGCATGGCTACATGGCACTTCAGCAAGACCTGCGCGGTGAACCGACACTCGGAGGAAGCAGCTTGCCGGGCTGGGGCGACATACGACAATCACGGCGCCAGATTGTGACCATGAACGAAGACCACATTTTCAGTACCAACGTCACCAATGAGGCGCGACTCGGTTACAACCGCATTCGCATTAACTTCGCGCTCAATCAACCTTTGAACCCAGCGTCCTTCGGAATCGTTAACGGTATCAATGCGCCCATCGGCTTGCCTCAGATCATCATCGGTGCGAATTTATTGCCGGGGGCGCTAAATATAGGCGGAGAAACTAATTTTCCGCAGGGCCGTGGCGATACTACGGCGGTATTCAACGACACCCTGCATTGGTTGCACGGCCGGCATGCGCTGGCAATTGGTGGCGAGGTTCGGCGCTTTTACAACAACAACATCGGCCTGAATGTCGGCAGCTATACGTTTGCAGATTTGTCTCACTTCCTGAACGATCAAGCCAATCGCTTCAACGTGACAATCGGAAACTCCAACGACAAGATCGTCGAGCCTGCCTGGGGTTTGTTCATCCAGGATAGCTTCAAGTGGACAACCTATTTCACCTGGGAACTCGGGTTGCGATACGATTTCAATTCGACACCGAGCGCCTCGCGAAACCAGTTCAGTGTTTTTGTTCCCTCGAGCGATTCGCTTGTACAAGTCGGCGCGCCCGGCATTCCTCAGGCCTACCATACCAATGACAAAAATGTTCAGCCGCGGTTGGGATTCGCGTGGGATCCCTTCCACCAGGGCAAGACCATCGTTCGCGCTGCATACGCGATTCTGAACGATCAGCCGGTGACGAATGCCGTCTCCGTACTGAGTGGCAATCCGCCCTTTGCGCTGCCGGTCACGGTCAGCTCGAGTACCAACGCCCTCAAGTTTACAAATACCGGTTCTTTTACCGCTTCAAGTGTCGCGCCCAATACCATCAATCCGAACTTCGACGACCCCTTCGTGCAATCTTGGAATTTCAACATTCAGCAGGAAATCACCCCGAGCCTGGGATTGATGGCCGGCTACTTCGGTTCCAAAGGCACGCATCTGCGGATCTTGTTAAACCTGAACCAACAGGGCGCCGCGCCGGTGAAGCCCTTCACAGCGCTCTCGGCCGCGAGCCCCATGCTCCCTGGTGTGGCGCTCGGGAATATTACCGAGCAAGATAGCAGCGGTTTTTCGAATTACAATGCCTTCTGGTTGACTTTGAACAAGCGCGTTTCGCGCGGACTCCAATTCAATACTTCGTACACTTATTCAAAGTCGCTGGACACAAATTCACTCAGCAGCGTGACCAATCCCTCGGTGCAAGATAGCTTCAATATACGCAATGACTATGGCCCCTCTGATTTCGATGCCCGGCACCGTGTGGTTTTCAGCGGCTTGTATGATTTGCCGTTCAAACGGAATCGCCTGGTGGAAGGCTGGGAAACTGGCATTATCTTCCAGGCACAATCCGGAAACCCGCTCACGATCATCACCAACAATGCGGGCTTCACCGGAAATACAACCCTTCGTCCGGACGTAACCGGTCCTGTGGTTGTAACCGGCAAGCCCAATCAGTGGTTTGCAAATCCGGCCGTCTTTGTTTTTCCAGGTCCCACAACCGCTCCGCACTTTGGTGACCTCGGCCGGAACACGGTCATTGGTCCAAACTTCGTGAACACTGATTTCTCGCTCATCAAAACCACAAAACTCAGCGAGCACACCAACGTGCAATTCAGGACCGAGATGTTTGACATCTTCAATCAAGCTAATTTTGGAAATCCGGGCCGGGTCCTGGGCACTTCCACATTCGGCGTGATTTCAAACACTCGCGTCCCGACGGGCGATTTTGGATCCTCTCGTCAGATCCAGTTTGCGCTGAAGTTCCAATTTTAGCCCCAGCCGGCCCCGATCGTTATGGTGGCGCAATCATGAATCCGTGCGCCTGAATGCGCAAAGAAACGCGAAGCCGGCAAGAACAAAAAAGTGTACGTTGTTTCTGTCCTGAGGGCAGGGTCTCGCAGGTACTTAAGACATGCTTGTAGAGCTGCCGCAGTGAGTTCTAAACTCCAATTCCAGCTTTATTGGCCCCTTATCTTACAGTGATATCTTATATTGATGCCCTTGGAAGCCTTGAGCAGGTGAGTTCCACATGTCCGAGGCGCTCTGGAGGTCCATCCTCGACTGGAGGAAGAGATGCGATGGAAGCTGCTGCTGGCCACAACTGCGGCCTTCTGGATGGGGGTGAATCCATATGCTGTCGCTCGGCCACAGGCGTCTGCCTCACAAATGCAGACTCAGATGTTGGCAGATCCCGTAAAGATTCTCGTGGACCGACTCGATCTCGAACAGTACAAGGGCACCATCAAAGGCTTGACTCAGTTTGGCGACCGGCGGCAGGGCACGGATCGTAATCGCGCGGCGATCGACTGGATCGAAGCACAACTCCAGAGCTACGGTTGCGCCAACATCGCGAGACTTGCGTACAGCTATCAACCACCATCTTCGGCACCAGGCCCAGCGGCGGCGGTGGGGTCGGCTGCACAAGCGGACAACGCAGCAAGTGGCGCGCCAGGCGGCGTGGCTGGCGGCGTGGCGCCGGCGACGCCTACTGCGCCGACGACGGCGGTGGGTGGCGGACGACCGAGAGGCATCCGCGCTCCCACCGG
>PLJR01000228.1 GCA_003140295.1 Acidobacteriota bacterium | reverse complement strand
AAGCTCGGCGAATTATCGGCGATGCATGCCGATGCAGCCCCTCGTGCACTGGGCGCCGGAGGTCCGATGGGGGATCTCGCTGATGAAGCGAACGCTGAGGCTGAAGCGGAACTGCACATCCGGCTTCTGCTTGTGCGCCAGGCGCAACTCAACGCCACCCTTACCTCGACAAGAACGAAACGCAAGTCGCGCCACCGGCAGAGGATGACATCAGGCTCGCGGGAGGCGTTCTCCAAGGTCCGTCAGTCCCTCCGAGAGTCCAGCGGAATTCCGCGCCGGCCATGAGCCCTTAACGGTCGGCAACTGATGGGAGAAATCAGAAATGGATTCGCGTTCTTATCTTTCGAAATCAACGACAACAACATCAATAACACGACCTATGTAATCGAGAGATACGCTACCATCAAGGCCGGGGTGATGGAGCGGTACATCTCTCATGGCCCGACGATCGTGTTTCGACGGATGCTCGCTCCACAAACCCCGGAGGCCACCATAGAAACGCCACAAAATCACACGCAAGAAGTCGCCTCGCCGCCGGTCGGCGAAACCGCTCCCCCGGCCATCGTGGTTCCCGAGGCCGAAGTCCCGCCGCCCCGAAAAAACCTCAGACGCCTCGCTATCGGTGCCGGTGTCGCCGTCATCTGCCTTCTGGCTTACTGGCAGGTCCGGATCGTTCGGGGAATGTTTGACGGGTTGCTTCCCTACGCCCCTGTCGTTTTCCCCAGCCTTATCGCCCTGGGAACCATCTGTTTCAAGGACTGGAGCAACTACAAGCCCAGATGGATCAGATGGGTACTGATCATTCTCGTCCTCGCCGCCGGTGCCGTCGGCGTTGCCTATCAGCGGTCACAGCGTGAAGAGAAGGCCGAAGCTGCCAGACTCAGCCAGTCCGATATAGACGGCCTCAAAGGCCAGGTCACGGCCGCACAGCAGGCCCAGACTGACAACACCATACAGTTTCTCGCCTCCCTGCAAACCCTGTCCGACAAGGTCAGCGCCCTTCAGACGAAGGCCGCAACCGAGGCCCTGCGTACGGAGCTGACGAACGTAAAGGGAGAACTCGAAAAGACACAGAAGGCTCTCGATCCGCCCAAGGCCACATTGCTGTTCAGCTTTGTGCCTTTCAAAACTATCAGACTGGACGATAACAGCACTACCGGCGAGCCCGTCACCGAAACAACCCTTTCCCCCGCTGCGGATGGCACCCTCCATGTAGATTTCACGGTCATGAACCTCACCGACGTCGATGCCGTTGACGGCGAAATGACTCTCCAGCTCTGCGATGTGTGCAAGTTCGCGAAAGAACCCGCCGAATTCAAGAAACTCCCCGGCCAAGAGGAAGGGCAACGCAACAAGACCTTCGACCGCATTCTCTCCAAGGTCGTCTTCTATACGCTCTCTGCTGAAATCATCGCGCCTCCGGGCTCGCGGGATGTCGCCATCGGCATGTATTTCCGCTGTAGAACCTGCGTCCGCCAACAAGGACCTTCGCGGGCCATGATCCACATCGCCGCAGCCCACTGACGCTTGTCGCGCGCCTGGGGATAACTCTCGCCGATTATCAGGCACAAGCCCTTCGATCACGAAGCGCGTATGAAGGACCTGCTCGCGCGTCAGGCGCAACTTAACGCCGCGCTTGATCTCGACAAGAACGAAAAACAAGTCGCCCCACCGGCAGAGGATGAGATTGGACTTGCGGGGGAAGCTCTTCCGCAGCCTATGCTGCCGCCGAAAGTTCAGCGTAATTCCACGCCGGGCATGAGCCCTTAGGGCAATCCCTGACACACAACGTTAAGCGGAAGGATACTTCGCGGCTTCACCTTGAATTTTTCGGGAGACTTTTGGATCATGCGTTGTAGGCGTTGTGCATCATGGGTGCTACGCACCAACACCCCGTAAGGATTCTTAGGAAGCACGAGATCCCCCTTGCAGCGCCACTCGCGTTCATGGAGCCAACTGATCCATCCTTTCTCGCTGACCTCGAACGTAACTACACGCCACTTCTCCTTTTCAGGAATTTCGAGCGTCTCCTCCATCTCCGAATTCGACAAATAGAGAACCGGGCGGCAGCCTCTGTCGTATGCATATTTCTTTGTAACAAACACACCGAACGGTTCATAGCGTGGACCTTTTCGGCCAACGCTCTTGGAGTTAACAATGTACTTGAGAGAAACAAAGGGCACGTCCATGAGACACGTGGCAGGGGACGGTCCCTTGATAAATCCCTTCTTCGTGGTGCTGCCCCGGATACGCCCCTCGTTTAAAATGTTCACGAGGTTGTCAAAGGCGGAGTAGTCGTCTTCAGCCTCCGTGCTTCGTGTAAGGTGAATCAGATATGGAGTGAGGTCTGGTCGCTTGTAAAATGGGAGGTCCTCAAATTCAAGCCCCACCGCGCCCCCCTTTCCTCTCCAGAGCATCAAAAGCAAGTTCGAACAGCTCGCACGATGTGACCTGTCGTTCCTACGCCATCTTAGACGGTTGCGTGGCGTGGTCGCCAGCGTTCTACCATCCGTCAACCGGATGGCTTTCTTCGGATATCCCTCACTATTCAGAAAACCGCACTTTGACGATGGATCACGGTTTGTGCTGGATGCCCTGGATGGTGCGGCGAATGTCTTGCTGAAGCTTACCGTGCTCTTCAGACAGACGTTTTCCGAACATATCTACTTTTGGAAGACGCCCGCTGGAGAAAACGGCCTTAAGCTCGCCGCTGTCAGTCCAATGCATTTCCTTCGCGGATATCTCGATCAGCCGTATTCCCTGCTTAAACATCCTCTTGCGTGCAGCAGGGGAATCTCGTCCGTGGACTATGCGATCTTGGATCGTGGCGACATGTGCCAAGACAAAGTTTCTCGGCGCTGTTTCGGCGAAACTTCGCACCGACTGTTTTAATGGTCCATCCGGAAGCGCAGCCGCCGTCGCCGAGAGCTCGCGTGCAGCTTTTTTGAAATTTTGTTTAAGATAGTAGCTCGGATCTCTCTCAATACGAATCCGGTCCCCTAAGACGCATAAGGAGATGAACGCGAAATAGCCGCCTACGACAGCAGCGACAGCCGCTCCCAAACCTGACGTTACAACACCAAAGGCCAAAAAACATGCACCGATCTCGCAGGTGCCGGCAAGCGTCCCTATCAAGGCCGCCGTCTCAAGACTTGGGGCTTTCATAGTTTCGTCGTACGCGGTCGCAACGGCTTGCTCCATAACATTTTGGACTCTCTCGGCAGCAACGCTGACATTTCTCAAACGTTCGTGGTCCACCGCTAGCTGAAGCAAAGTCTCTGTATTTGAAGCGCCTGCTGACATCACGGCCTCTGTGGATAATGATTACGAACGCGCACAATGTAAGACTGTGCGCGGTGCATATCCAATCACGAATTCTTACAATGGAGGGTTTATGCTCGGTTACCGGTGGTTACCGCTAATTCCGTTACCAGAACAATACACATCATGGGAGACGCCAACACGGCGGAGGCACGGTAGTTCTGCTAAAGCGGCACCAGTCGCAGGGTCGATAGGTTCGTTCTAGTCTACNNCAGCATTACTGCGGAGCATCGACTGGCCATATCTCAACAATTCGGTCAGCAGGAGTTCCATGGTTTCTGGCATGGGATGAGCGGTCAGTCGGATCTCGAACACTCAGAAACATCTCTACATGCATGCCCTGGTCTGTAAGTCTATCCGTAAGCCNNACACCGCGCGCGTGTGAGCGCTAAGCCCACATTATTGCCGTACTCGATCACCGCTCTCTCGTCGATCGGCTGGGCATCGGTTACGCCAACTATGCGAATGCTCCTCACTCTGTCTCTCTGAATCGCCGATACGGCCTCTTTTATCCTGCTCTCCAGCATCGGATGTACGCTACATCCCACTCCTGGGCTAAAGGGCCCAATCGTCGCGATCGGCTCCGAGTTGGAATAATTCGCGCGGCCGCCGTCGTTCGCGGTCCAAGCAACACTTGCAAGGAAAAGAAGAATTCCGATTATTGTCAGGGGAACGGCTAAGCGGAACATCGCGGTGCGAGAGACGACCTGTTCGATCAGGATCTTGACCTGTCGTATTTCTGCCTTCGCGGCATTCTTGTCCTTACCGAGATCTCCCCATGTAGCTCTTACAAGTCCCAAGAGGCATAGAGCTGTCGTCGCCAGCCAACAGAGTGCGAATAGCGCAAAAAGGAACGGGATATGACGAAGTGGATGGGGCAGCGCGAAATTTAAATAAAGCCCCGCAAGCGTAGCCATTAAGCCATGGAAGGTCAACAGAATTCCGAATTTACGGTCAAGAATATCTAGATGACCAGCTACGAATCGTATGCGTTCGTTCCCGAACGGAGGCGGGCATTTACCTCCTGAGACTATATAACCATACGTATTGACGTGCTTTATCCACGCATCAATTCTTTCATTACGAGAGTCCCCCAATATAGTCAGCAGGCGGACGTCGTCCCAATATTCACGTCGGTGCTTCGACGAGGAATTTGTCGCTGAGTCTGCGGCGACTTCGGCGTTGTTCTGGTCCGTGCAACGGTCACTAGCCGGACCTCTGCCCGCTTCCAGCTTGTCGTATGATTCCGGAACAGGGTTATCAGTATCCATATTGGCCTTAGTGCAAGATACCCTTCAACAAGTAGCCGATTCGCCCGAGAACTAATGAATACTCGCGGCGAATCATACCGCAGACTTCGCGCCGTTGCGCACATAGGCCATCCTCACCTCGCTTTTGTCTTCATCTGAACTGCTCGCCGCCACCCCAAGGCCTCTCGATTTTCAGAACAGTTTAGCGGCGTACCTCACGCTTTAGGGCAAGGGCTGGGCCCTCGGGCTCGGTTTCCCCGCCTTCCGCGCTGCGCTTCGTGGTTTTTGGTTTCTCTGCCCTTCGGGCAACCGGGCGGGTGATGCCCCCCGCGGTCCCATCGCCGNNGCTTTGAGGACTCCCCGCCGCTCGTTCCCTCGCTATCGAGGCCCCATGGTGGCGGCCTCATCGACAAACAGGAAGGAACAAGCAATGGGCCTCGACATGTACCTCACCGGCGAGAAGTTCGTCATGCAGGGGAGCCTGCAAGAAGACGGGTTTCGTCTCCGCTCAAGGATTCTCGAACTAGGTTACTGGCGAAAACATCCGAATCTGCATGGCTATATCGTGCAGAATTTCGCCGGCGGCAAGGACGAATGCCAAGACATAGACCTCGGCGTAAACCGCATCCGCACCATCATCGCGGCCATTAAGGCGCAGGAGCTTCCCGACACGACCGGTTTCTTCTTCGGCGCCAGCGACTCGTCGCAAGAACAAATGGACGAAGACATCACGATTTTCGAGCGTGCTCTCGCATGGCTTGAAACGGAGGAGCCCGGAATCTTTCGCTCTGTCACATATCGCGCCTCATGGTAGGAAGCCGACCCGTCCCGCACACCTTACGAAAGGAACAAATCATGACCGACTTCCTCGAATATTATTCTCGTCACCTTGAAGCGGTTACCAAAGCCAACGCACTCAACAAACCCATCATCTTCGACGCGCTTGCGGCCGCCGGCCTGACGCGAGTCACGGTCGAGTTTGACGGCGCTGGCGATAGCGGTTAGATCGACGAAGTAACCCGCACGCTCCAGGGAAGAAGCGAGCGAAACGCCAGAAACGATGAGTTCTCATGGTTTTCTACTTCTCGACTTGCTGACGTGGTCGATCAGGCGTAAAACAAACACTATCGATAGCAGACATGCCACTATGAGGTGATGGATGGCTCTTCCCGGATGGTATTCCTTACCGTCTGTTGTCGATATCCACGCGACACTAGAGGGAATTGCCGTCGCGTTTTTTGTGGCATTAGTGGTCTTTGATGTACTGGCGCACCTAAACAAAAAACGGGAACTGCTACTTGAAAGAATTGCTCTTGTCTGTTTTGCCATCGCTGTGCTTGCGGAGGTTGCGCGTACCCATACAGCCGAAGAATTGACACTTTATCAAACGAAGCCAACATAACAACCGAAGGAAGAATCGCAACACTCAATAAGGAAGCGGGGGATGCCCGACAAAAGGCTGGAGAGGCCATCGAACGGGCTGCCGTTCTCGAAAAAGAAACAGTCATCTTGGAGCGACAACTTTTAGCGCAGGAGCGTAGGGGCAATTTACTGAAAGACCCCAAGCGCCAAGCTGCCTTCATTGCTCGGCTTAAACCATTCGCTAAACAAAGATTCGATATCCGGTACTGCCGAAATCCAGACACCGAAATTTCCTTTTTCTCCCTTACGCTGATGGGGCACCTAACGGGAGCGCTGTGGGATATGGGTGACTTTTCACCCTCGCTCGGATGTAGCGTAGGTATGGGTCTTATGTTGCATCCGCGAGCTTCCGACTCCACAAAAGCGGCTGCTACCGCGTTGCTCCGGGCGCTGTACGAAGCAGGCTTAGTTTCAAGTCCGAAGCCACAATGGATTACATCCGAGGACAGGCTTCCTAAGCCGGGAGAGACTCTCCTCCAGCCTTCTTCGGTAGATACAATTTTGATAGAAGTAGACTCGCATCCGTAACCGCATACGCCGACAAACTGCCCACGGAGTTGCCATCAACGTCCCTGACTCTGCACCAAGCGGCGCAGAACGGAGGCGATCCCGCGACTATCGAAGCAACGCTACGGAATGCGATCGAAACCCTCTGCTACGACTACCTCTCCCAAACCCATGACGGCTGGGAAAACAACGACGGCGCGAGCGGCACATTCGAGTTCGATGTTTTGGACCGCAGCATTCACCTCGACTTCCACGAACGGTTCATGGATGTCAACACCTCTTGCCACGATTTTTGAGGAGGCGAACATGGCACATCCTTATCACCACGCGCTGTCCAGCGTCCGGAAATGGGGCGGCGCGGTTGAAGACTACCAGGCGATCCATAACTGGTTCGACGAGTCTAAAAAAATAATCGCGGACTTTCGTCATCGAGCGCTCAGGCACCACGCCGAGGGCATCTTCATGGCCGAGACCATTTTCGGCTCTACGATCACGCTCTCGATCGGACGGGTGATCCCCGTCCGCTGGATCGGCGAACAGCATGTTCGCGAAGATTTGGGCTTCATTCCTTCATTTGCGGATTGGGTAAAGGCGATCCGCCCGGAGCCTTGGATGGGCCGCGCCCTGAAGCTTGAGGGCGGGAAACCGCAGCCGGTGTCCTGCGAGATTCCCGATCCGAATTCCGATTTACAACAGCGCACTCTTCCGCTACGAGGTAATCCATGAGCATGACTGACAAACAATTGCAGGCGGCCGCCTTGCCGTTACTCGAAGAACTCATCAAGAGAGACATGCTTATCGTCTCCATCGACGTTCCTGCGCCCCTCGGATGATCCGCACACGCCCACCGCGAACCACTGCACCTCGATGCCCCCCGGTGCGGATTGGCGTGTGCCCTAACGGCCGCCACCAGAGGCCGCCCCGGTTGCGCGAGCATTTGCGAGCGCAGAGTACGAATAATTTCGCGAGGCCCCGTGGTGGCGGCCTCCAACCGTAAAGGAATCATCCGCATGACACCGACAACCGCCAACAACAAGCCCCGCTGGGTTTACCGGTTCGACAACTACACGCGCGCGCTCGCCGTGCTCCGCGAAGACGTGCAGACCATGCGCACGCGCCAATTCTCCGACCGCGAAAAACGCGGCGTTATTCAATCTTTCGAATTTACCTGCGAGCTTGCCTGGAAACTCCTGAAGGACTATCTCGAACACACGGAAGTGCGTCTCGAAACCATCACTCCGGCCGCCGTGATCAGGGAAGCCTTCGCCGCCCGCCTCATCGAGAATGGCGATCTTTGGATGCAGTCCCTAGCGGCGCGCAACCGCACGTCGCACATCTACGATTTGAAAACCTTCGAAAAGATTCTGGCCGACATAAGCAAGGATTACCTTCCGCTGTTCGAGGCGCTCCAGCGCAAACTTCTTCCCAGCACGACGAAGGAGTGACGCGATGCAAGCGCATGGCCTCAGCGAACGACATATCGGTATCATCCGCACCATCCTGGCTCCCTATGCGGATCGCATCGAGCGCGTCGATCTCTTCGGCTCGCGCGCCACCGGCGGCTATCGGCCCGAGTCGGACATCGACATGGTCTTGCGCGGGACAGTGGACGAAGCGGCCATAGCAACCATTAGGATGCTCCTCGACGATAGCCTGCTGCCCTACAAGATCGACCTCTGCGCCTATGACCTTATCGACTATCCGCCGCTCCGCGCCCATATCGATCTCGTCGCCCAGACGCTCCTGACCCAGGCCGATCTCCGGGCACCGCCACACGACAAGAGCTTCACGCCGAGGACTCCGTCATGACCGAAACCGTCGAATCCAAACCCGAATTCCACCCGCTCGCCGAGGATGCCGTCGTCGCGGCGCTCCAAGATCCGGACCCGGCGAATCCCATCGCCATCGAGGTCGCCCGGCTGATTGAGGGTTACACAACCAATTTCCATGAGCAGGTCCAACGGCTTGGCCGAATTCCATCGGACATCTTGCGCATAAAGCCGCGCTGGCCCATTGAGGCCGTCGCGATGCGCCTGACCACGGAAGTCATTCGCGAAGCTCTCGCCACGCCATCCGAAAAAGCCTAGGCAAGCCCTCCGCGCCGATTCCCAAATTCAATGCGCGCCCCGACCGGTCGTTTCACACCAGGCACGACGGCGCGCGACCGTGGCGGCTAACTCCTTGCCGCCGCATCCATTTTCCATCCGGAATCTTGCAAATCTGTGACCGTCCGGCGGTCCAGGTTGCCCTTGCAAATCCGATACCGGCCCATCCCGCAGCTATCTTGCGTATCCGTGACCACAAAAACCGGCCGTGCTATAGACTCCGGATGTCACCCGCAGCCGCAAAGCCCCGATCGCCCATCAAGCCGCCCGAGCGTTGCCCGTCCTGTAACAGCCGGAGCATCGCCGCGAAAGGCAGCCGCGCCAAGAAGCTCGAAACGATCCGGCTGTATCGCTGCCGGTCGTGCGGCCGCACCTTCACACCCGGCCCGCGCGCTCTGCGCAACAAGACCTATCCACTTCATGAAATCCTCGATGCACTTTCGACATACAATCGCGGCTATTCGCTCGAAGAAACCAGCCGCCGCCTGTCTTCGCGTCACGGCCACACCGTCCATCCGGCAACGATCTCGCGCTGGCTTGCCGCGCATCCCCGTCTCACGACATACCGCAGGCTGCGCGACCGCGGGCTCAAACTCTTCACGCCGCCGCAGCTTATCCGCACATACAAGCTCTATCACCGCCAAATCTATAAATACCAATACCACCGGCCGAAGCTCGCCATGCTGCGGCAGGGAAGGGAACACGCCCGCTTCGCCGGCGTCGCCGATTTCCTTGAACGGGTCCCCGCGGACTGCCCGCATGAACTGTTCCGGGCCAGCGAGCGCGCCTCGCAGAAAGCCGCGGGCTTTCTCGATGCCTCGCGGCTCATCATCGTTGAGAAGGAGAATGCCGCGACCCGCATGGCCGGGCTCGTCATCCCGACGGTGGGGGACAACCGCCTCCGGCACGAGGCGCTCCAGCGTTTTATGCTCGCCAACGACAGCACGACGCTCGCCATCGAGGTGCCAATATGGCTCGCGCCGGCCGACATCGTCGCGCTGGAGGCCGAGCACGGCATCACGCTGCTGCCGCCGAACAGCAGCGCCGAGAGCATCACCGGTCACATCGACTTCTTGCAGGTCCGCAACGGCGCCGTG
>PLJR01000060.1 GCA_003140295.1 Acidobacteriota bacterium | reverse complement strand
GCGAACCCGCATTTCGCGAAATCCGCGCTGGCGCGTTACACGCCCGCGGACTTCATTGCCCTGGTGGAGAAACATCGCATCTCTTATCACGAGAAAACGCTGGGACAACTGTTCTGCGACCGCGCGGCGGAAGATATTACGAACCTGCTGGAGGCTGAGTGCCGGGCGGCCGGGGTGCGGATATTTCTGAACAGCCGCATCCGCGAGGTGCAACGTGGGACTGAGTTCGTGGTGCGCACGGAATCTAATGAGTTTCGTGCGCCAACGCTGGTGATTGCGACCGGGGGACTTTCGATTCCCAAGATTGGCGCGACCGGTTTTGGCTATCAGGTCGCGCGTCAATTCGGGCTGAACATTGTGCAGACGCGGCCGGGGCTGGTGCCGCTGGTGCTCGATTTGCAGGATCAAAGGCGATATTGCGATCTAGCGGGGATCTCGCTGGACGTGACCGCAGCGACCGGCGATCAGTTGTTCCGGGAAAAGATGCTGATCACGCACCGAGGCTTGAGCGGCCCCGCCATCTTACAAATCTCCTCTTATTGGAGTAAGCGCGGGCCGGTACGCATTGACCTCGCGCCGGGCGTGGATATCACGGCGGCCATTCGCGAACNNGCGGCGCGCTGGCTCGATTTCCACGCGCCCCCGGGGTGGACCAACCAAGCGCTGGCGGAACTCGAACGCCAGGTGCATGAGTGGACACTGCGGCCCGCCGATACGGAGGGATATGAGAAGGCGGAGGTAACCGCCGGCGGGGTGGATACCGAGGAATTATCGAGCAAGACGATGGAGAGCAGAAAAGTACCGGGATTGTTTTTTATCGGCGAAGTGGTGGACGTGACCGGACATCTGGGAGGTCACAATTTCCAGTGGGCCTGGGCCTCGGGGGCTTCGGCGGGCCGAGCATTGTAAACTGCGGCCTACACCCGGCGGACTCAAGGTTAATTTCACGATATTCCCCAGACGTTTTAAAGCGATGTCATAATTCTTTGCTTCGAGGTGCAAATCCTGGGAAGGATTGATATGGATATGAGAGTCGTCTCAGTGAACACCGGACTCCCGCGCGAGGTGGTGTGGCACGGCACAAATGTAACCACGGGCATTTACAAGCAGCCTGTTGCGGGGCGAGTCGCTTTGCGCCGGTTGAATCTGGACGGCGACCGTCAAGCTGACCTAAGCGTCCATGGCGGCGAGCATAAGGCTGTGTACTGCTACCCGCTGGCACATTACGGTTACTGGAAGGGCGAGTTGCCAGGGCGCGAGCTGCCCACGGCGATCTTCGGAGAAAATTTCACTATCGACGGCTTGCTGGAGAATTCCGTTCATCTGGGCGACCGGTTTTCTGTGGGGTCCGCGGAAGTGATCGTGACACAGCCACGGCTTCCTTGCTACAAACTGGGCATAAGGTTCGAGTCGGATGACATGGTGAAGCGGTTCCTCGCCAGCGGCCGGACCGGTTTTTATCTTGGCGTGACGCGCGAGGGCGAGGTGGCCGCAGGAGACGAGATTACGGTGCTGGCGCGAGATCCGCAGGGCGTGTCCGTCGCGGAAATCACCCGGCTGTATGTCGCAAAAAGATACGGCCAGCAAGACGCGGGCGTGGTGCGAAGAGCAATGCAGGTTGCAGCGCTGCCCGAAAGTTGGAAGGAATATTTGCGGGAGCGGCTAGACGCGATGAATGCGTAAGCCGCCCCGGAACCGGTTTTCAAATGAGTAGCTGCTCGGCAGGGTTTCCGCGCACACCGACTAAGTGACAAGCTGGCAATCAGCCTCCGAGTTGGTCGAGCTTCTCGCCAATTGCGTCCATCAGGGGTTGCAGGGCGGTGCGATCGAAGCGGAATTGAGCGCCGGCGGCCGCGAAAAGATCGGGCAGCGGACGCGACCCACCGAGGGAGAGAGCTTGCCAATAGCGCTCCACCGCGTCGCGGTAATTCCTGAGGCTATTCATCCATACCTGCAACGCGCCAATCTGGGCGATTCCATATTCGATGTAGTAGAAGGGCACGGCAAAAAAATGCAGAATGCCGTGCCATTGGAAAGTTCGCTGTTCTTCATAGCCGGTCCAATCGACCAGCGCCGTGAATCGGTTGGCGAGCTCCACCCAGGCGCGGCCGCGTTCTTCGCGAGTGTGCTGCGGATGGGTGTGGATCCAGTGCTGGAACGCGTCGCCCAAAGCGATGGCTGGAAACAACAAAACCAGATCCTCCAGGCGGGCGCGATAGGCGCGCTGATAGTCTTCATGTTTTTCGTAAAACACGCCCAAGTGAGGCAAGGCGAGAAGCTCCATGCCCATGGAAGCGACTTCGCAAAATTCCATGGGAGCGTGACGATATTCCAAAAGCGCCTCGTTGCGGGCCGCAAGCATGTGAAACGCGTGGCCGCCTTCATGAATAAGAGTGCGCAAATCGGAATCGCGGCCGACCGCATTCATGAAAATGAAGGGAAAACGGCGCTCCTGTAACGAGCTTTGGTACCCGCCGGGCGCTTTTCCCTTGCGATTTTCGAGATCCAGCAGTTCCCGATCGATCATGAACTGGAATTGCTCTCCAAATGCGGGGTCTATCTGGCCAAATATGTTCTTGGCGCCTTCCACAAATTGGGTGGTTGTCGAAAACGGAGCGAGTGGAGGGCGGCCGAGAGGATCCACGGCCAGATCCCAGGGCCGCAATTTATCCTCTTTTAGCAACTGTTGCCGCCGCGACCTGATCTTGTGCACCAAGGGCATCACGGCGCTCTCCACGGCATCATGAAAGCGGTAGCAATCTTCCGGTGTGTAGTCAAAACGCTCCAGCTTCTTGAAGGCGTAGTCCCGGAAGTTGGCAAAGCCGGCATTCGCCGCGGTCTCGGCGCGGAGTGCAACCAGATCGTCGAACGTTTGCTCGAGCGGTTCCTTATCGAGAAGCTGGCGAGCGGCCATGCGCTCCCACGTGGCCTGGCGCACGCTGCGGTCGGTCTGCTCGAGAAGCTTAGAAGCCTGTTGAAGCGTGAGTTCCGCTCCATCGATCGATACCGTCATCGCGCCCATCAGCTTGTGATATTTCTGCGCCAGTAATTCATCCCGCGTCTCCAGCGGAACATTCTCGATTCGAAATAAGGCCACGGAATTCGCCAATTTCCGGTTCAATACGGCATAGCGATCGGCGGGCAGGCTGGAGCGGTGGGGATTTTCGAGGAAAGCTTTCTCCGCCGCCTGCGCGAGCGGCTTCGATTTCGGGGCGATGTGTTCCACGAAATGCTGGTAACCGGCTTCGCGAACCGGATCATCGGTTTGCGTGGTCATGGCGATGTATCGCCTGGCTTCCTCTTCGGAAAGCGCGGCGCCGAGCTCATCACGATCAAGAAGCCATCGCTCCAAGCCTGGGGGTGACGCAGGATGGCGTGCTAACAATTCCGTGAACACGGGCTCAACGTCGGTCCATTCGCCCATATCCGCGGTGCGGCTCACGAATTTGCGGGGAAAC
This sequence comes from Acidobacteriota bacterium, assembly GCA_003140295.1. Taxonomy (GTDB): domain Bacteria; phylum Acidobacteriota; class Terriglobia; order Acidiferrales; family UBA7541; genus Palsa-189. Next base: position 260 of record PLJR01000060.1, on the reverse strand, counting down.
TCACGCTTGAGATCAACATGAATCATCTTGGCAACGCGCTCCGTAGGACTTCTTTGACGAAGGATTCGTCCCTAAGAATTTTTAGGCCGGTTCAATTGTGAAATGTCCGCCGCCAAAAGGGAAGGGGCAGCGGATATGCATTCGCCTGGCCGGAACGGTGCGCAGCCGAGGTCGTGCTGGCCCCTGGCGCGGATGTGGGGAGGCCAACGCTCGGCATTGCCCGTGGCGATAAAAGGGTCATGACATGCGTTACACCGAGT
>PLJR01000240.1:3084-3268 GCA_003140295.1 Acidobacteriota bacterium | reverse complement strand
ATTTCGACGTCGGCCCGCAAAGTTTTTCCGCGACCCCGCCGCTCGCGAAGCTTATCGACGAGTTGGGCCTCGCCGGCCAAGTCCTGAGCGCCGATCCACGCGCTCCGCGCTACATTTTGCTGCACCGACGCCTGGTGCGCGCGCCCCTGGGCCCCGCGGAATTTTTCGCGACGCCGCTGATCGG
>PLJR01000240.1:0-3039 GCA_003140295.1 Acidobacteriota bacterium | reverse complement strand
GTTTGTCTCCGGCGTGTACGCCGGAGATCCCGAAAAGCTGAGCCTGGCGAGCGCGTTTCCACGCCTGCGACAGCTCGAAGAAAAGCACGGCAGCATTATTCGCGGCGCTCTCATGTCGCGCCGCAACCGCGGCGGCCGCGACGCGGGTGCGGGTGCCCAACTCAATAGAAGTGGCAACAGAAGTGGCGGCAAAAGCGGCGAAGCGAGCGCAGCGGGCGGAGCGCACGGAGGCGGCGCGCGTCCCTCGCTTTGCAATTTCAAGCGCGGCGTCGCCGCGCTTCCCGAGGCGCTGGCCGAAAAACTCGGAGCGGCCGCCGTGTGCGGCGCCCAGATCGCAGAACTTGGCACAGTAGTTCGCGCGGTGATTCGCGGGGAAGTTGGCGCCGTAGTTCGCGGGGAAGCTCGACGCACTGGCGGCGTGGCTCAGGAGCCGGATGGCTCCGGCGCAGGAACTTTTCACGTGGCGTACGACGCAGGGGGCGTAACGCATGCGCTCGACGTTTCCGCAATTGTTGTGGCGACGCCCACCACCGAAGCGGCGGAGCTTCTGGCCGGCGTGGAACCACGCTTCGCTTCCCTGCTGGGCCAAATCGAGTACGCGAGTGTGGCGCAGGTATGCATGGGGTATCGCAGCGAGCAGATTCGCGGCGCCGCAGCGAATCGCGCCAATCGCTCACGCATCGAAGGAGGAGCTAAGGGCTTCGGCTTTCTGGTCCCGCGCACCGAAAATTTGCGCACGCTCGGAACGGTATGGAATTCGTCTCTTTTTCCGGACCGTTTCTCTCTCGCTTCTATTGAAAACTCATTTACTGAAAACTTGCCGGAGCTGTTCCCGGGCAGCGCATCGGGTGCGGGCGACGGCGGCACTCATGGTGCGCCTTCACGCGGAGAGACGACATTTCCCGGGGCCGTCTTCACAAGCTTTCTCGGCGGCGCCACCGATCCCGACATTTGCAGGCTGAGCGAGGCGGAAATCGCGGAGATAGCGCAGGCAGAGTTTTCCTCGATCATGGAGCCGGTGATGGGCATCAGCGCACGGCCCGCCGCGATCCACGTGGCGCGCTGGATGCGGGCGCTGCCGCAGTACAACCTCGGACATGCACGCATTGCGGACGAGCTTCGCCAACTATGTGCGGCCACGCCGGGAATATTTCTCGCGGGAAATTATCTCGCCGGGCCTTCGCTGGGCGCGTGCGTGGAACAGGCGAACAGCGTCGCTGAAGATGCGGAGAGGTTCGCGAGCGGCGATGCGAATCGGCCTCGCGAATCATGAGGCCGCAACGAGAGGAGCGACCAAAGTTTCGAGAAATCGTAGTATTCTTTGCGCTCTCTGGGTGCTGTTCTTCAGGCTTTTTGCGGGAGCTGTAAGGGCGCTCTGCGGGGGCGCCTTTTCGGGATGAGACGTTGCCGGGCCGCGTTCATCCGGCCGGATCGCACAGCCGTATTACCCAACGTGCGGAGCGGCAGAAAGATTCTCATTTGTTTTTGTCGGTCGTCCAGCTCGGGTCGGGAAGAGATGAGCTGCCGGATGCAACCCTGATGACGCAGCTTCGCGACCGAAATTCGGGCGCGCTCGAAACGCTGTACGACCGGTATTCCCGGCCGGTTTACTCACTGGTGCTGCGCATCTCGCAGCAAGCCACGACTGCCGAAGAAATCGTTCAGGATGTGTTTTTGCACCTCTGGCGGCATGCGGACCGGTATGACGCTTCGCGGGGACCGCTCGAGCCGTGGCTGTTTACCATGGCGCGAAACCGCGCTCTCGATTTTCTGCGGCTCAAAAGCGAAAAACAGCGGCGGCTCGAGGACGCGTATGAAGTCGACCCGCCACCCTCGGCCGCGACGCCCGCGCAGGCGCCGGAGCTGCGCATCGATCAGGAACGGCGCGCGGTGAAAGTGCGTGCGGTCATGGCCGAGCTACCCGAAACGCAGCGGCGCGTGATTGAAATGGCATTTTTCGATGGCTTGACGCACAGCGAGATCGCGGCAGCGCTCGGCGAGCCGCTCGGCACGATAAAAAGCTGGATTCGCGGCGGCCTGCTAAGGCTGCGGGAATCCCTGGAGAATAGATAAGGATCGGCGATTGAGATGGCCTCCTGCGAACAACTCGCGGAATTGTACGAAGCCTACGCGCTCGGCGCGCTAGAGGGCGCCGAGCTTGCGGCGGTCGAGGAGCACTTGGCGCGGCAATGCCCGACGTGCACTCCGGGCGTGGCGCAGGCTCGCGCTTTGGTGGCGAATCTGAGTTACCTCGCGCCTGCTGCCGAGCCTCCCGCAACTTTGCGGCGGAAGCTGCTTGCGGCCATTGCGGCCAAACCGGCGGGCGCCGCTGCGGTAGCTGTTCCGACCGGGGCTACCGTGCGCGGTGTGGATTCAGTTGCCCAGGGTCGTGCGAGAGCGCCGGAGCGTGCGTGGATTCCGGCGTGGGCCTGGGTGGCCGCCGCGGCGCTGGTTCTTTTCGCGGGTTACACCACTTTTCAGATGCGGCAGTTCTCGCGCGAAGTGGCCGTGTTGGAACGACAGGGTGCGCAGGAGCAACAGCGCAGCCGCGCACTTGATTCCGAACGCGAACGTTACTTGCAGGCTCTGAACATTATTGGCGCGGCCGCGACCCGGCGCCTGCAACTCAAGCCGGGCAAGACGGCCATGCCACCCGTGAGCGCGTACTGGAATCCGGGAATGGGCCTGGTGCTCGCGGCCGACAAGATGCCGGACATGCCTCCGGGCCGCACGCTGCAATTATGGGTGGTGCCGCAGCAAGGTGCGCCGATCAGCGTCGGTATTTTCCGTCCGAATGCCGCGGGGCAAGTGCTGATGGTCATGCCTCCCGCGAACGCGATGCTAATGGCCAAGGCGCTGGCGATCAGCGATGAGCCTGCCGGCGGAAGCCCGCAGCCGACCTCGGCGCCGGAGTGGGTGGGGCCGGTCAGCTAACGTTTTTGACATGCGGGGTCGACGAGCGCGGTCGCACGCGGGGTCGACAAGTGGGGTCGAGAAGTGGCAAATGAGGCCAACGGCGCACAGACAGGAATGAGTCTG
>PLJR01000418.1 GCA_003140295.1 Acidobacteriota bacterium | reverse complement strand
GGCAGCGAGCCGGGCGCGGCCACCGCCACGACCTTGCCCTTCAGGTCCTCGACCTTGCCGATTGTGGAGCGCACCAGCAGCCCATGCGGCATGCCCGGCCAGTCGCAACCGAGAATCTTGATATCGGCGCCGCGTGCACCGGCCAGGATGGCGGCACCCGGGCTCGATTCGATGCTGTCTATCTCCCCGGCCAGCAGCGCCTTGTGCGCGGTGGCGCCGTTCTTGAAGTTGATAATTTCGAGCTCCAGCCCCTGCTTTTCGGCGAAGCCGTGCCGGCTCACCATCAACGAGAAGCCGGCGTCGCCCTTGGGCTCGATCACGCCATGCTTCCAAGGCTTGAGTTCCTGTGCCGCCACCGGCGCGGCGAGCACTCCTGCCAGCAGGACAGCGCCAAGCATGGATAGCCGAATAACCATGGCCACAACCTCCCCCAATGATGGGAAAAAGCAAGGATTGGCCATGAAAAACCGTTCTCCGCCGATTCGTTCGCTAATTGTTCTTGTGCAACCTAAGGGGATTGTATAGATGACATACCATTCAAAAGTTGCATCCTGGAAACGGCTGGTGTAACGGCGTGCTGTTCCTCGACGAGCTTCCCGAGTTCCAGCGCAACGTCCTCGAGGTCCTCCGCCAGCCTCTCGAAGAAGGTGCGGTGACCATTGCCCGCGCCGCGCTCTCGGTCACTTTCCCGGCGCGATTCATGCTCGCCGCCGCGATGAACCCCTGCCCCTGCGGCTTTTTTGGCGATCCGGCGCACGATTGCCACTGCACCCCGCCGCAAATTCAGCGCTACGTCTCGAAAATTTCCGGCCCGCTGCTCGATCGCATCGATATCCATATCGAGGTGCCCGCGGTGAAATACAAAGAATTGCGCGGCGACTCCGCCATCGAGGATTCGGCCGCCGTGCGCGAGCGCGTGATACGCGCCCGCGGGCGGCAGACCGAGCGCTTCACCGGCGAAAAGCACGTCTACGCGAACGCCCAGATGCCGCCTCGGCTGATTCGCAAGCACTGTGCCATCACCGCCGATGGCGAAAAGCTGCTGGAGACCGCCGTCATGCGTTTGGGACTTTCCGCGCGCGCCCACGATCGCATTCTTAAGGTCTCGCGCACCATTGCCGATCTCGACGCCTCCGCCGGAATCGAGCCTCGCCATCTCGCCGAAGCCATTCAGTACCGCACCCTCGACCGGACGTATTGGGCGTGACGCGCCGCGCGAGAAAAGTCGCGCCACATTGCCGCCGCATATCCTGCTGTCGCGCTTTTGTATGCACGTGGCATCCGCCTTTATACCGAGACCCACCAGTTAGCGGACCCCAATGCATGGTGCTTTGAACACAGGTTCGCGACTGCCACACTGGGTTCGGGCCGCAAGCCGCCTACACTAACTGCACATGAGCGCCACGGTCGAAATTTCCCCGGTACCCGCACCCTCGCACGCCGGCGCCACGGCTTCCGCGGGTTCTTCCGCGGCCCCGACAAACGATGTCCGGACGGGACGTTTGCCGTTCGCTTTCGCCATCTTCGTCAGCGCCTTTCTCCTCTTTCAAGTCCAGTTGCTGATGGGCAGGGAAGTGCTCCCGCTTTTTGGGGGCGCCGCGGCGGTATGGACCGTATGCGTATTTGTCTTTCAATTATTATTTCTCGCCGGGTATGCGTACTCGCACGCAATTACCCGGTGGTTCGCTCTGCGCCGGCAGGTGGTCGTCCACGGCGGGCTTCTCGGCGCGTCCGCAATTTATCTGGGCGTTATGGCCTATCTCCGGTCGGCCCCCATCGCTGTGGGCACAGATTGGCGCCCCCCTCCCGGTGCAAGTCCGACCTGGACGATTGTGGAATTCCTCATGCGCGCCATCGGGCTGCCCTTCTTTTTGCTCTCTGCGACTAGTCCGCTGCTGCAGCACTGGTTTGCGCAGGACGGCCCCCGGCGGATGCCCTATCGCCTCTATGCGCTCTCGAACGTGGGATCGCTCCTCGGCCTCCTCTCCTATGCGTTCTTCGTCGAGCCGCACGTAGGATTGCGCGCGCAACGCTGGGACTGGGCCGGCGGCTACATCCTGTTTTTGGTTTGCTACTATCTTACCGGTCGAACCCTTACCTCTCGCAGCGCCGCCGGCCCCATGGCGCGCGAACGAGCTCCCATCANNGGACCACGGCCGGGACCATGGCTCGCAAAGAACAAGTTGTCTCCGATGTGATCCCGCAGGCGCCCGCAGTGCGATGGCCGCTCCGCCTCTTCTGGATCAGTTTAGCCGCGTGCGCCTCCGTGCTGCTGCTCGCCACCACCAACCTCATCTGCCAGGACATCGCCGTCAGCCCGTTTCTCTGGATTTTGCAGCTGAGTTTGTATCTGATTTCGTTCATCGTCTGCTTTGAAAACGACCGCTGGTATCGGCGCGAGATTATCTATCCCCTATTCGCAATAACCGTCGCGCTCGTTGTTGTCGTATCGCTCCCCGGCGCGACGTATTCGTTCCTCGCGCAGCTCGCCGCCTATTCTTCGGCGCTTTTCTTCGGATGCATGGTCTGTCACGGGGAGACCGCGCGGACGCGCCCGCGCCCCGAATCGCTGACAACATTCTATTTGTGCATAGCCGCAGGCGGGACCGTGGGAGGCCTCGTAGTGAGCTTGCTGGCCCCGGCGATGTTCCCGAATTACTGGGAATATCCGCTGGGCGTTCTCGGTTGCGTTGCGGTGCTGTTGTCGGTTTCGGCTGCGGAGCGCTCGTCCTGGTGGTACCAGGGGCGAGCTTCTTTGGCACTGGCGATTCTCGCCAGCGCGGTCCTCCTTGCGCCCGCCGTGGTTTCCTCCGTTTGGAAACCGGCAGAGCAGTGGCCACCTGCGCTGGGCGTCTCAGCGGCGGCGCTCCTCGCCATCGCCGCATTGGGCCGTTACGCGCTGGAGCGCCGCGCGCCGCACACCACGCCGGCGCCATTTCTCGTGCGTAACGCCGCCAGAATCGTCCTGGCACTGTTCACGGCCGGATTGCTGATTCCACAAAAGGCGGCGCTCTACCACGTCATCGCGTCGTCCAGAAATTTCTACGGGGTGTTGTCGGTCGTCAGCGTCGATGCCGAGAACTACCTCGCCTTGCGGCACGGCAGCACCGTCCATGGATTCCAGTATCGCGACCTCGCGCGCGCCCGCCTTTCCACCGGCTATTACGGCCCCACCAGCGGCGCCAACATCATCATTCGCAATTGGCCGGCGCATCCGATGCGCGTGGGCCTGGTGGGCATGGGCGTGGGCACGCTCGCAGCCTTGGCGCAGCCCGGCGACGTCTTCCGCTTCTACGAGATCAACCCGGACGTCTACAAACTATCGGCCGGCCAGCATCCCTATTTCACTTACTTGCGCGATTCCCCCGCCCGCGTGGAGGTCGTTCTCGGCGACGCACGGCTTTCCCTCCAGCGGGAAAGCAGCCGTGGCGACTTCCAGAAGTTTGACATTCTGATTCTGGATGCATTTTCAAGCGACGCCATCCCCATGCATCTCCTCACCCGCGAAGCCTTTCAGGTCTACGCCCAGCATCTTCGCGCGCCCGCCTCGGTGATCGCCGTACACATCAGCAACCAGACACTCGATCTTCGGCCCGTGCTCGCCGGAATCAGCCGCGCCTTCGGCCTGCACGCCGTGCGCGTCGATCCGCTCCTGCCCACCGGCCCTTTTTCGCAATCCGACTGGATCCTGCTCTCGCGCGATTCCGCGTCGCTCTCCGGCGAGGAGCTCGCCGCACACTCGGAAGCGTTTCCTGCCGCGACGCGGACCATCTCCTGGACCGACGATTATTGCGATCTCTGGCACGTCATACGCTGGCGAGATTAGACCATGCGCGCCGTGAGACGCCCCGTGAGACGCCGCTTGAGACCCGCGCCACGATCTGGGTTGCAGGCCATAGCCGCCGTCGCATCCCTGTTGCCGAAAGCAAACCCTGGCCGCGCACCGCGCTCCGCGTTGACGGCCTAAAGTTTGCTATGCTACTGCATGTGTCTCCCGGGCCGAATGGCGGCCCCTTCGGCGATGCCCCAAGAACACCAACGAATTGAAGTTAAGCTCGAAACGCTGTTCGACAGCGTAAACATGGCCGAGGATATCTGTCAGCGCATCGCCCAATCGGCCGGGTTCGACGACGACGACTGCTACAAGATCAGCATGGCGGTTCATGAAGCCGTCATTAACGCCGTCCGCTACGGCAACGAGGAGCAACGCCATAAAAAAATCACCATGATCGTCGAAGTCGGTCCCGAGAAATTGGTCGTCCGCATCGTTGACCAGGGCCGCGGATTGAATCTTGCCGATATCCCCGATCCCCTAGCCGAAGAAAACGTGATGAAGACCTCGGGCCGCGGAATCTTTCTGATGCGCACTTTCATGGACGAATTCGACGTGCGCCGCTCGAACGAAGGCGGAGCCGAGATCGTCATGACCAAGCGAATGCCCTCCTCGCCCGACGGCACGCCCTTGCAGTGTGAGTGACCAGTGCGAGTGACCTCCGTACGTTGTAAGTGACCCGTACGTTGTAAGTGACCCGTAC
>PLJR01000243.1 GCA_003140295.1 Acidobacteriota bacterium | reverse complement strand
TTATCCGGTGGCCGTGATTTGTTTGTGGTTTGCGAAACCCACGCTGCAGTCGGTAGCGGTCGCGGCGGCGATTGCTTTGGCGGGCTTGGTCGTGCGAGGAGCAGCCGCGGGTCACTTGCGCAAAAGCCAGGCGCTGGCGAGCACCGGTCCATACGCGCGAACTCGCAATCCGCTCTACCTGGGGAGTTCCTTGCTCGCGCTTGCATTTGCGGTGGCCAGCCGCTCGTGGGTGGTTTTCGTGGTGCTGGGCGCTTATTTCTTGACATTTTATCCCGCAGTGATGCGCCGGGAAGAGTCGGAATTGCGTGCGCAGTATGGCCCAGCGTTCGAGGAATATGCGCGCCGCGTACCGCTGTTCTGGCCGAAGCTTTGGAAAAGCGATGCGGGGGCCGGGGCGGACTTTTCGTTCGCGCAATACCGGCGTAACCGCGAATACGAGGCGGCGATCGGCGTGGCGGTTCTCCTGGCCGTGCTCGCCGCGCTGGCCGTCTGGAGGAAATAACTAGCGCCTCATTGCAGAAGGTAAATTTCGTTGATGAGGCGATTGAACTTCGGGCGGTAGAGCAGATCGAAAACGTCACCCTTGCCGGGAAATAGATTCTCGGCCAGCTGTCGGGCCGCGGCGACCAATTGCTGCGCTTCGGAAAAAGGCATGTCGCCCTGGGCGATCAGGCTAAGGGAAAGATTTACGACGATCCGCAGCCGGCGAATGCGGCGCGATTCTTCGTCGATCTGGGCCGCGCTGGGCGCCGGGGAGGGTTCCACACCGAGCTCTTCGAAACCGTCCATAAGTCGATATCCGTCGATAGAAGGGGCGCTCAGGGGCTAAGCAATTATAGCGGGGTGCACCACAATGCAGTAAGACGATCGGTTTTTTGCCGCAGGACCGCCTACCGGCGAGCCGCTAAGCGTGGTGTATACGGCGGGCTCGTGGATCGAGGCTGTCGTGGTGCGCGGCCTGCTCGAAAGTGCAGGCATCGAATCACCCGCGCTGGGCGACGGGAATCTGCCGGACCTCACGCCGATTTTTTCAGGGATCGAAATCTACACCCTCGAATCGCAGGCCGTCCGGGCGCGCGAATTGATCGCGGAACATTTACGAACGGCAGATGACCTGGACGAGGTCTCGGGCGAACCGGTCGACGACGACCGGTTTGACGATTGACATTTTGAGGTCGGTCAACGGTCGTTGCCAGTGTGCGCGGCGGAAAGCGGCGGCGCGGAACCTTCGGTGGAGGACGGAGTGAGGAAAGAGTGGACTTCGAGACTGGTGCCGTCAGTAAGCGCCGTGATCGCGCCATTGCGGTCGGTACGGAAGATGCGTGCACCCTCGGTGGAAATGCGGTCGATAACTTCGGGGCTGGGGTGGCCGAAGGTGTTGGATTCTCCCACGGAAATCGCTGCAAACTGCGGGCGGACGGCGTCGAAAAAAGGTTGAGTGGTCGAAGTTTTGCTGCCGTGATGCGGAACCTTGAGGAAGTCAGCGGCCAGCTCGCCGGCGCTCTCAGGCTTACCGTTGGCCTGCTGGGCGAGGAGTCCGCGCTCGACCGGACGCTCGATATCACCAGTGAGCAAGAGCACCCTGTGGCCATCCTCGAGGCGCATCACGAGTGAATCATCATTGGTGGCGGCCTTGACCGGGTCGTCATTATCGGGCCACAGAACGCTTACTCGCACGGCAGACCAATCGAAGTGTTCCCCCTCGACGCGATGAATAACGGGCACGCCACGCGCGGCTGCTTGCGACAGGAGCCCGTGGTAGGCGGCCGAGTTGACGTCCCGGCCGACCCAGAGTTGGCCAACGCGGAAATTTCTCAGCACGGCAGGAAGACCTCCGAGATGATCTTCATGGGCGTGGGTGAGCGCGACAATATCAATCCGCTTCAAGCCACGGCTCCAAAGATAGGGCGAGACCACGTCTTCGCCAATGTCGATGCCGGGGCGGTGGCCGTGAAGGTACGCGCCGCCCGGCAGTCCGCCGCCGTCCACCAGCATCGTCGTGCCGTCGGGAAAAGCCACGAAAATAGAATCGCCCTGCCCGACATCGAGAACGGTAACCTCGAGGCGGCCGCGCGCCAAGCGGGGCGCGAAGGGATGTGCTGCGATCAGAGCGGCGAAAATCAGCCACGCCGCAAACGTGACCCATGGCAGCCGGCGGCGGAGGCTCAAAAGCGAAGCGGAAAATAAAATACCTGTGGCGAAGAACGCGATAATCAGAAGAAGGGGCGGAGAGGGAACACGGTAAAACACTCCGGGGAGCGTCGCGAACCAATTCACGGACGATACCAATATGCCAATGGCCGCCGATAAGATTTTGCCGAGAAGATGGCCCAAGCCGCTCCAGAGGAATCCGCCGCCCAGCGCCAGGAATCCGAAAGGCACGATGATGGCCGTCAGCAGAACCGCGGGGATGTTCGCGACGATGGCGAGCGGGCTGATGCGATGGAAATACTGGGCCATCAAAGGCAGCATTCCCAATTGGATGGCGATTGAAATGACCGCGAGTTCCCAGAGGGCGAGGATAGTGCGACACGGCGCGGTGACGGCAGGCTCTGAAAAATGTGATAGTGCGCGCGGCAGATGCGATGCCAAATAATTTGCGACGGCCCGCAGGTCCAGGCGGAATTGAGCGGCGCGTGGCGAAGCGGCCGCATCGCGCGTGACGTCGCCGAGATGATCGAGGGCCCGGCGATAGTGCTCCGCAGTGTGCCTGAGAAAAGGGGCGGCCAGCCCCGCGATGGCCAAGGCGGCCACGAATGAAAGCTGGAAGCTGGGGTCGCCGAGCTCCGAAGGGCGCACGACGAGAATGGCGAGTGCGGCTACGCCCACGGAATTGAGGAGTGCGGTGCGCCGAAACATCAGCCTGGCCAGCAAGTAGATGGTGGCCATGAGCGCGGCGCGGATGATCGGCGGCCGATCCTGAACGATTGCGACGTAAAAGGACAGCACGCCCATGGTGACCAACGTAGTCAGCGCGAGGGGCAGACGAAAAGTGCGGCCCGTCCAGAGCAGCAGNNAAGGTTTCGACTTGCTCGGAATCGAGGAAACTGCGGTCGCCAAGCAGCATGGCGCGGGCGACTGCAGCGCGACCCGTGCCGCTTTTGTCGCCTAGAAATACGGAGTCGGCGGCGTCGAGCAGGCGTCCGCGGACACGCGCGAGACGCTGGGCGAAGGTGGGCGGAGGGGCCGAAAGCCGCGTCAGGAGCGAAGCGCTGCGCAAGAATCCGGTAACATCGATTTGCTGGCGCGCGAGAAACGTTTTGTAATCGAATGCGCCGGGGTCGCCGAAATTACGTGCTGGGCCGGCACGCAAGAGGGCTTCCACGCGATCGCCTGCTCTAAAAACTACGTGAGGGATAGGTCGAGCGGTGCGGTCCCCGACACCTCCATCGGCATCGGCGGAATCAGTGGAGATGACGCCATTGGTTGCGGCATCAGGGTCGGTGGTATCGCCCGCGTCGCCGGCAGCGGACGGGACCTGCTGCGCATCGCGCTCCTCGCGCTCGTTGAAAAAATAACCGATGCGCAGGCCGCCCGACACGGGACGCCAGATTCCGGCTGCCTGGACTTGGTCGAGATCAAGCTCATATCGCAGGCCCCACGGCAAACGCAGCGGATCGGAACGCAAGCGCCCGCGCCAGCGCAGTGGCTGCTTGAGATCGATTTGCTGTGCAGCAATCTGGCGGGCGATATGGTCAGTGGGCACGGCCAGTGGCGCGATCTGCACCGCCGCAGCTCCGAGCAAGCTCCAGGCGAGCAGTGCGGCTACTCCCGCGAAGGAGATATGCCGGCGGAGAAGCAGCAGAAACCCTGTGAGCAACAGAAGCGGCGCGGTAAAAAGGCAAACAATGAGAGCGTGAGCGACGCGGGGAGCTAAGAATTCGCCTGCCAAAATACCGGCGGCGAGCGAGAAGGCGATGGCGAGAGCGGGAAACTTCATTCACGGCGCGAAAGGCGCACTAAAGCCTCCATATGGTACGTCTGGGGAAAAGTATCCACAAGATGGACGTCACTAATGTGATATGGGCCGGGCTTTTCTTGGGAGCCTACCAGCACGGCGAGGTCGCGCGCCAAGGTTGCGGGATCGCAGGAGAGATAGGCGATCGCGCCCGGCGCGAGCTTGGCCAGTTGGGTGAGGGCCTGCGGGGGAACTCCCGAGCGCGGCGGATCGAGGACGACAAAATCGGGGCGCTCCCGCCAGCGCGCGAGGAACGTCTCAACTTCGGACGCGCGAGCGGCAGGCGAGGCCGCGCCGCTGGCTTGCAGATTGGCTTCGAGGTTGCGCACGGCGGCGGCGTTGGATTCGACGCCGATGACGCGGTCGAAGCGATGCGCGAGCGGCACGGTGAACAGGCCGACGCCGGCAAAAAGATCGAGCGCCAGCCGGCCACGCGCCTCGCCCAGAACGATCGCGGCGAGATCGTTGGCCAGGAAACGGTTCACCTGGAAGAAAGAAAGATGGCCGACACGGTAATCGTGGCCGCCGGCGCGATAGGAGATATGACCGGGGCCCTGGAGTTCCAAGCGGTCGGCCTTGCGATCGTGAAGCAGGAGCGACTCCATCGCGGGTAGCTCCGAACGGAGCATCTGGGCGATTTTTTCTGGCGAGGCCTCGAATTTGTCGAACGACAAATTCAAAAACAGCCTGGCGTCGGCGTCGTTCGCAAAAGCTTCCGCCTCGAGAAGCGTATCGGGCAGCTTTCGCGCCGCCAGTAGGGTCGAAAGTGCTTGCAGCGCCGAAACGAGAATTGGAGAAGAGATGGGGCATTCGTTTACCGCGCAAAGCTTGCGCGAGCCGGCCTGGTAATAGCCGATTGCAAGCTGGCCGTTTGTAAGCGCAATCTTCCACTGCGCGCGATTGCGATAGCCGTAGGCCGGGGAAGGGTGCGAAACGATCGGACCATCCCACACGATTCGGCCCAGCCTGGAAAGCGTCTCGCGCAGGATGGCGGCCTTGTACTCCAACTGGAGTTCGTAAGGAATATGCTGGTAGTGGCAGCCACCGCAGACGCCGAAATAGGGACAGGGCGGAGTTATGCGATTAGGCGACGCGGTGATCACGCGTGCCAGACGGCCGCGGATGAATTTCTTGTGGCGCTCCAGCGGCTCGACCGAGACAAGCTCATCGCGCAGGACGAAGGGTACGAAGACGGTGTGGCCCTCGTGATGCCCCAAGCCATCGCCGCCGTATATCATTTTCTCTACGCGTAGTTCGAATTGTAGATTTGGTGATTTGCTGGATTCGGCCATGAAACCTCAGGTGAGATAAAAAAGGCTGAGCCGCGGCAGAGAGAAATTCTCGAACAAGCGCTTCTGCGTGTATTGACGCTCGAGCCTGCTGAGCTGCTCGGCCGTCATTTTCCTGCGGTAGGGAGCGAGCTGAGTGTCGAGGTCGCGGCGCACGGTGAGCAGCATCTCTTCGCTGGCGCCCGACAGCAACGCCGCCAGCAGTTTTTCCTCGATGACCGCCAGGCGGCGCTCGAGATCCTCCAGGTCGAGTTCCGCCGGAGAATCTGCCAAGAGCGCCACCTGCTCGAGGCTAGTTCGCGCCTGAGAGATGCGTTGAGCAAGGTCGGGGTCGGTGGGG
>PLJR01000183.1:48282-49168 GCA_003140295.1 Acidobacteriota bacterium | reverse complement strand
CCCGCCGTCCACGACGTTTTGCTTTCGATTTATCGCCCTATGGGGGCGCCCCCCCGCCCCGATCATGACGATAATGACGACAATGAAGACGCGATGCGCCTCACCTTCAGCCTGGACCTGCTCCTGTTTCGACCGGGGTAGCACACGGGCCGACTCGGGTTCGCAAACGCCGGACCTCTAATTTGAGTAATCGGAGTGAATCGCTCCACGATATTTACCGCCGTTTACGTTCAATTTAGCTAGCGACCTCGTAACTCCCTCGGAAGTTCATCGTCAGGATTTCACCCCCGCCACAAGATTTCCTCGGCCTTCAACCGCTATTGCTGGGTAGCGCGGATAGCGGCCGCGCGAACAATGTCGCGCGAACCATGCGCCAGAGGCGAGGAAATGCGCGTCACGAAAAGATTCTGCTTGTTCTTGATGGCAGGATGGCTGCTGTTTTGCCCGATCCTTAACGCCCATGCGCGAGACTCGCGCGCCGCGCTACCCGTCAAGCTTTACGGGGGCTACACAGTGGTGGTGCAGGGCTCGATCGCCGACATTCCCAATCTAAACTTCCTCATCGACACCGGCGCTATGCCCACCATTGTCGATGCGCGGATTGCCCGCAAGCTCGACCTCTTCGGCGATCGCCAGCCGCTGACGGTTTTCGGCCGCCAGGTGGGCACCGAGCGCATGGTGCTTCCCGGCGTGCGCATCGGCCCCGCGCACGCTACCGGCGTAGAAGGCCTCGTCGCGGACCTATCGTTCGCCGAGAAATCGCTGGGCATCCGCATCGACGCCATCGTAGGCCTCGACGTGCTTGGCCATGAAGGCTTCAGCATCGATTACCGCGCCAGGCAAATCCTCTTCGGTGCGAGTGACGCCGCGGACTGGGTGGCCGGCT
>PLJR01000183.1:41418-48148 GCA_003140295.1 Acidobacteriota bacterium | reverse complement strand
CAGCCGAAGACTGACCCCACCATCGTCACTTTCGGCGGTGACGTGCGCCTCGAGCCAGTCCTCCTCAGCCACGTGCGGCTAGGCGCATTGCAGCTTTCCGACCAGCCCGCCTATCTGTCCCCCTTCGACGCCGGCGCACCGCTTGGATTCGACGGAGTGCTGGGCGTCGCCGCGCTCNNCTCCCTCGCAGCGATCAGCTCGTAAACGCAATCGATACGCGGAGGATCCGAACCCGACACCAGCGATCGAATGGGCCGGCGATTCGACGGTATCAGCAATCGACCGTACCAGCCGAACACGGGAGGCGCGGCAAAACCGCAATTATCGAAATGTCCTTGCACCATNNGTGTGTCCGAAACGATGCGAAACCCGGCTGCGCTGGGCTCTTTCAATCCAACGCAGCAAAGAACCGGATCGAGAGCAATAGAAAAACCATGTGCGTATTGGCCTTCAAAATCGGCAATGCGCATCCAAAAGCCTTTTAGAATGATATCCTTGCGAAGAATTCGTCAACAACTCCCATGGATTGATATCCTTACGAAAAAGACCGGGGGGTGGGGTCTATACCATTTTATAACCCCCCAATTCCTGCAAACGCCGCAGCCCTGGGAGCAGGCTCAAGCCCTGATATCCACGTGCTATGCCCGCGCTATGCGAATGATATAATGCTACACACGGGCAGATTCACTCCGGAACCCATCATTCCCATGGATGGCGATTTTCGCATCGGCCGCTGGACGGTTGAGCCGAAGCTCAACAGCATCTCCGGGGACGGCCGCGCCTCGCGCGTGGAGCCCAAAGTTATGCAGGTGCTCGAGCGTCTCGCGCAGCACCCGCACGAAGTCGTCACCAAGGAGCAACTGCTCTCCGCCGTGTGGCCCAGCACCTTCGTCACCGAAGACGTGCTGACCCGTGCCATTTCCGAGTTGCGAAAAGTATTCGGCGACAACCCGAGTGAACCGCAAGTAATCCAAACCATTCCAAAGAGAGGGTACCGGCTCATCGCGCCCCTGGAACGCGCAGCACGCACCGCTGCAAATTCGCTCCTGGTGCTGCCCTTTACCAGCTCGGGTAGCGATCCATCGCTCGAATATCTGGCCGACGGAATCACCGATGGCGTCATCAAGACGCTCGCGCAATTACCGCACCTGCGTGTCATCGCGCGAAATACGGCATATCGCTACCGCAGCCGTGATACCAACCCCGAAGTCGCAGGCCGCGAGCTCAACGTGGCCGCCGTGCTCACCGGACAAATAATTCAGCGGGGTGACGCGCTTACCTTTTTGGTGGAACTGGTGGACGTCGCCCACGGTAGCCTCCTCTGGGCCGAGCGCTACGCGCACAAAATGAAGGACCTCTCCGCCATTGAAGATGAAATCGCTTTGCGCATCTCCGAAACGCTATCTGTCACACTCACCGGCGTACAGCACAAGAAAATCGTCAGGAGCAGCCCCGAAAATTCAGCGGCCTACCAGCTTTATCTCAAGGGCCGCTACTTGTGGCACAAAGGTACGCAGCGCTCCGTTAGCCAGGCGATCCGCTACTTCGAGCAGGCCATCGCCAAGGATCGCAAATACGCCTTGGCGTATTGTGGCGTATCGGACTGCCATTATTTTCTGTCCTGCCAAGTCGATTCCGGCACGCTTCCGCCCAAGGATGCTTATCCCCGCGCTGAAGAGGCCGCGCGTCGCGCTCTCGAACTCGATGATTCCCTCGCCGAGGCTCATGCAGCCCTGGCTTCCATACGGAAGAACTTTTACTGGGATTGGGCGGGCTCCGAAACTGAATTTCGTCGCGCCATCAGCCTCAACCCCAATTACGCCAAGGCCCATCAGTCTTTCGCCGATTTGTTGGCCGTGTTGGGACGAAGCGACGAAGCCATCCAGGAGATCAAATGCGCGCACGAACTCGACCCCTTCAGCGCCACCATCAATACCGACGTTGCATACGTGCACTATCTCGCGCGCGATTATCAGTGCGCGCTCGGACGCTTCCAGTTGGCGCTGGAACTGTTTCCGAATTACTTCCCCCCGCACTGGCTCATCGCTAGGGTTTACGAACATCTAGGAATGCATCAGGAGGCTGAGGCTGCCTTTAAGCGCGCTCGCGCGCTTTGCCGCGGCGGAGATGTTCCTCTGGCCGCGGTTGCCAGGATGTTCTCTGGCGCCACGAAAACAGTCCTATTTGAACGCGGCCTCGCAAAACTTCGCGCCCTCTCCAAAAAACGTTACGTCCCCTCCGCCTACTTCGCGGCGCTTTACGTCCGCATGAAACGCAAGTCCGAAGCCTTTGAATGGATCGACAAGGCCATCGAGGAGCGATCGAATTGGCTCATCTACCTGCAAGTCGAGCCGCTATTCGATTTTCTTCGTTCCGATAAACGCTTCGACGAGGTTTTGCGCCGCGTCGGCTTTCCCGCACCAAGCCCCAGCCAACCACAGCAACAAATTGGCCCGGCAGGCTCAAACGGGCGCCCCGCGGGCCGCTCGTGATGGCCGCAACCACCGATTTCCTGCGCGTGCTGGGCGTGCCATTCCCGATTATCCAGGCGCCCATGGGAGGCGCGGACACACCTGAACTCACCGCCGCGGTCTGCAACAGCGGCGGCCTGGGCTCGCTTGCCGCCGCCTACCTCACACCGGACCAAATTTCCGAAGCGATCGCGCGAGTCAGAGAGCTGACCGACAAACCCTTCAACGTAAATCTTTTCGCCGGCGGTTACGGCGCGTCCGCCCCTGCGGATAGCGGCTCCACGCTTGCCGATGGCGCTCCGATGCTCGCGCTTTTGGCGGAGATTCATCAAGCCTTGGAATTGCCCGCTCCTGCGTTGCGTACCCCGCCCGCCGATCCCTTTAACGATCAGCTCGAAGCGATTCTCGACGCGCGCCCCGCGATATTCAGCTTCACGTTCGGCATTCCCAGCCGTGACGCCCTGGCGCGCATCAAGTCGCGCGGCATTGCCACCTTCGGCACCGCCACCACCGCCGACGAAGCCGCCCTGCTCGAGCAAGCCGGTGTGACGGCCGTCGTCGCGCAGGGAGCCGAGGCCGGAGCGCATCACGGCACCTTCGCCGGTTCCTTTGAAGCAGCGATGATTCCCACGCTCCAATTGGTCGCGGCCATCCACGATCGCGTCGCGACGCCGGTTATTGCTTCCGGCGGCCTGATGGACGGGCGCGACATCGCGGAATCATTCGCGCGCGGCGCCTCCGCGGCGCAACTCGGAACTGCTTTCCTCACCTGCCCGGAATGCGGAATCTCCGAGTCTTACCAGCAAGCCATCCTCAGCGCGCGTACCGACACCACCGTCATTACCCGCGCATTTTCCGGCCGCCCGGCGCGCGGCCTCGCCAATACGTTTATCGACCGCCTGGCGGGAAGGGAAAACATTATTTTGCCGTTCCCGGTGCAAAATATTTTGACCAGGCCCATGCGCAACGCCGCTGCCAAGCGCGGAGAGCCTGGATATCAATCGCTGTGGGCGGGACAGGGCGTCACACGCGCGCGAACGCTGCCCGCGGCCGAACTCGTTCGGCGGCTGGTCGAAGAAATGCAGGAAGCTGGCGTGGTGTGGGCATGAGCGTGAGCGCGCTCCCTACCAAAGACGTACGCCGGCCGTCGCACCATTTTTAAAATTCGGGCCTGAAATTCAGGTCCAAAATTCACGCCTAAAATTTCAGAGAGTCCGCGCCCCCGAAAGGAAACCCCCGAAAGAATAGAAGACGCGCTCAATCGCCCTTGGCGGCCCGCGTCAGCTCCCGAATCATCCGCGAAAAATCCGGGTATTTCGCCAGCAGAAACTCCCTGTCCGCCAGTTCGAAATCGCTAAATTCAAATCCGGGCGCCACTGTCGTCCCCAGCAGCGCGAATTTTCCCCCGGCCCGCAGCCGCGAACCTTGCCACGCTCCCGCGGGGATCACCGCCTGCGGCCTTAGACCGCGATAAAGATCGCTGCCCAGCGCCAGCACCTCGCCCGAGCCGTCGGCTCGCAGTACCAGCGCCTCCACCGGGTCGCCCAAATAGAAATGGTAGACCTCGTCTGATTTCAGCCGGTGCAATGCGGAAAATGATTCGGGCGTCAGCAAAAAATAGATCGCGGTGCCGAAACACCGCGCCCCCGAATAGCGGCTAGGCAGGCAGGTTGCCGGCAGCATCTCGCGCGAGCGATAGGCCTCCGCGTAGAATCCTCCCTCCGCAGCCAGAGGCTGGAGACCCAGCATTCTTTTTAGTTCCTCTACGTCCATCGCGCGTCCAATTCTCAGCAGTGAAAATTACGCTCCAGTAGCACGGGCATTCCTGCCTGTGCGCTTTTGCAGTGCGGCACCTTTTCCGCACGGCCGCGGGCCTGTGTTCGATGATTCTGGGGGAAGCGTAACTTTTTCTCGCCGTGAGGCTTTCTCGCGAAGCAAGCAGCCCGCGACAAATTGTAACGCAAGTCGCAGTTGGGATTGTCATGTCCGCTACACTCCGCGCTTTGCGACCCCGATAGGTAACCCTGCCTGAGAGATAATTACGTGTGGGAAACCTAGAGAGAAAAGGGTGACTTTATGAAAATTCTGGTCAGAAGTGCGCTCCTGGCGGTCATGTTGTTCGCTGGCATGTCCGCGTTGAGCGCGGCACAGCTTTCCATCGGCGTCAGGATTGGGGAGCCGCCGCCTCCGCGCGTGGTTCGCGTAGTCCCGCAAAGGCCCGGAGCGGAATTCGTTTGGGTGGACGGCTACTGGTATCCCGTGGGTCGCCGTTACGTATGGCATGCCGGTTATTGGACGCGGCCGCCCTATGAAGGAGCGCGCTGGGTGGGTCCGCACCATGATGGATCTCAATTCTTTGCCGGCTATTGGGACGGCGATCGCGGCCACGTCGAACACGATCACCGCTGGGATCATGAGCACGACCGCGACTCCGCTCGCGGCCGCGACGACCACGGGCACGACGACCACGATAATCGCGATCACTAGTTAATTCGCGCGCCCGGGCCCACGTTACTCCGCCAGCCGATTGCGCATGCATCGGCCGGCGATTGCAAATGGGCTCGGCGCGCGATTTTCATCTGCCGCCCTATTTCACCACCCATTAATTGTTTTGCATCTAACCGGTTCTGATCGTCCCGCCCGAAAATTGCCCGTAGCGCCGCAAAAAATTCTCGGAGAGATACCGTCAGGGATCGCCTGCCCGCCAATTTCGGAAATTCGAATCGCGCACTCGAACACCGGCGTGGCATTGGTAGCACAAACATTCCTGTCTGTGCACGCCGCGCGCCGTTCCACTACGTTCGCAACGTCGGATTCGCCCGGCCATTCAAATCACCCGCCGCCAATTTCGGAAATTCGAATCACGCATTCGAACCCACGCCGGCGTGGCCTTTGGTAGCACAGACATTCCTGTCTGTGCACGCCGCCGCCGCCGGCTGCCACTCCCGGTCGCCTTTTCGCCTACACTGGCGATGGTCCCTCTGGTCATTTAGCGCTTTTGCCCTGACGTCTGGGCCGCAACTTTCCGCACTGGCACCGTGTTTAACTATCTAGCATCTAAATTGTGGGGAGGACGAGATGAAAACCATGAAGCCTTTTATAAAAACTTTCATGAACACCATGCTGCTTGCGGCGATGCTGTTCGCCGGCGTTTCCGGGCTTAGTGCCGCCCAGATTTCCCTGGGCATCAGGATTGGTCCGCCACCCCCGCCGCGGGTCGTTCGGGTTCTTCCGGCTAGGCCGGGACCCGAATTTGTGTGGGTTGATGGGTACTGGTATCCCGTGGGCCGGCGTTACGTGTGGCATCCGGGTTATTGGACCCGCCCTCCCTACGCGGGAGCCCGTTGGGTTGCGCCGCGTCATGACGGAGCCCAATTCTTCGCCGGATATTGGGACGGACCGCGCGGCCGCGTCGACCACGATCATGGCTGGGACCGCGGCCACGACCGCGACTTCAACCACGACCGCCGCTAGTTACGGTCACTAATTGACTAGCGCATCCGAGCCCACTGCGCAGCCCGGCAATTGCATCAGCCTGCCCACAAATCGCAGAAATGGGCTCGGATCACCGGCAGGCGTTCTGTATCACCTTAATCCTGCGGATTGGTCGCGAAAATCGATAGCTCCGGCGTGAATCCGCGATCCTCCATCTCCAGCGCAGCCTTCACCATGTACGCGATGTCTTCCGGCCGCAGCTTCGTCTCGTTTCCTTTTTGCGGCAGATTGGCCGCCGAGAAAAAATTCGTGACCACCTCGCTCGGATTCACCAGAAACACGCGAATATTGTGCTTGCGCAGCTCCGCGCGCCAGCATTCGGTCATGCCGCGCAACGCGAACTTGCTGGCGTAATAAGCCGTCCCGTTGGGAGCCCCGCGCAAGGACGCGGTCGAAGAGATATTCACGATGTTCCCGCGGCCGCGCGCGATGAAAATCTTGGCCGCCTCGCGCGCCATCAGCATGGCCCCGGTCACATTCGTCCCAAACACGGCTTCGAAATCCGCACGCCCCATGTCCACCAGGCCTTTGAATACCCCCACGCCGGCGTTGTTCACCANNTTCACCAGGATGTCCAGGTCGCCAAATTTCTCGCGGACCTCGCGATACGTGCGTTCCACGTCCGCCTCTTGCGCCACATCCGCCTGTATTCCATGCACGCCTACTTCCCCCGCCGCACGCTGCAGCCGCTTCTGATCCCGCCCGGTGATCGCCACCCGCGCCCCGCTCGCCGCCAGCGATTGCGCGATCGCCCGCCCAATCCG
>PLJR01000183.1:0-41369 GCA_003140295.1 Acidobacteriota bacterium | reverse complement strand
CATTCCTGCCTGTGCGCTTTTTTCATACGCTCCAAATCTGCAACTTCTAATGAGGAAAGCGCATTCGAACACACGCGGCTAGCCGCATATATCTTACAATTGGATGTATACTAATTGCATAATATATGATAATCTATACCGTGATCTGTAATCGCGGCTTCCGCCACCCGCCAACTCGTGCCTCAGGCGCCATTATCGCGCTTGGGATCTTTCATCACCGCGTTCAACTCCATCTACAACTCCCGCTCCTCTTCCGGCGCGACCGCCGCTCAACAATCATTACGATCCCCGATTGTCACCACGATCCCCGATTTCGCGCGCCAATCCGCGCGATCTTACCCCTTTGCTTTCAAGTAACTACAAACGCCTCATTGCGCATCACCCGTATTTTCAGGCTGTTACAAATGCCTGGGGGGTATGGCGCAGCCGGGTATTTATTCGAACGCTTCGTATTCCAATTACGCCTACAGTGGACCCCAAGCAAGGATTTGCTGCCAACAACGCACGGCGCTATTCTTTTACCTGCTTACTGGCGTCTCGAAATTTCCCCGCGCCCAATGGAACGCCAGGGCTTACAGACGCTCGCGCATGCGAGGTCGCAGGCCACCAGGAGGTTTCATGAGACGCTGGATGCTGATCGTTTTCGCAGTTCTGCTGATGGCTGGAGTTGCCGCCGCCGATGAAGGCATGTGGCTGTTCAATGTGCCGCCCACCGCCAAGGTCAAGGCGGCCTATGGATTCGATCTCACCAAGGCGTGGCTCGATCACACGCAACTCTCCTCGGTGCGTTTCAATAATGGCGGTTCAGGCTCGTTCGTCTCCGCCGACGGCCTCACCTTCACCAATCACCACGTCGGCGCGGCCTGCATCCAGCAGCTTTCCACCGGCGGCAAGGATTACATGAAGACCGGCTACTCGGCCAAGTCCCGGGCCGAGGAAGCGAAATGTCCCGATCTCGAACTGAACGTGCTGCAAAGCATTGAAGACGTCACGCCAAAAGTGAACGCGGCGCTAAAACCGGGCATGTCGGTGGCCGACCAAGGCCAGGCGCAGCGCGCCGCCATGTCCGCCATCGAGCAGCAATGCACCACCGCCACCAAGCTGCGCTGCGACGTGGTGACGCTGTATTCCGGGGCCATGTACCACCTTTACCGCTACAAAAAATACACCGACGTGCGGCTGGTGTTCGCGCCTGAATTCGAGGCCGCGTTTTTCGGCGGCGATCCCGACAATTTCGAGTACCCGCGCTACGATCTCGATATCTGTTTCTTCCGCGTGTATGAAAACGACCGGCCCGCGCACCTGGACAATTTCTTCAAATGGTCCACCACGGGCGTAAAAGAAGGCGACTTGATTTTCGTTTCGGGCAATCCGGGTTCGACGGGGCGCTTGAACACCATGTCCCAGCTCGAATTTTTGCGGGACGTGCAGTATCCCCAGGTGCTCAAATCCCTCGCTCGGCGCGATGCGCTGCTCAAAAAATTCAGCGCCGGCTCGGCGGAAAATGCACGCACCGCCCAGGAGCTCATGTTCGGCATCGAAAATTCGCTCAAGGCGTTCAAGGGCTACCAGTCCGGCCTGCTGGATAAAAATGTAATGGCCAAAAAAGCCGCCGATGAAGCCGGCATGCGCCAAGCCATCGCCTCCGACCCCAAGAAAAAATCCCAATTCGGCGATCCCTGGCCTGAAATCAGCAAGGCCATGGACGTGCAAAAGCAGATCTACTACCCGCTAACCTATCTCGAACGCCGCGGCGGTTTTCGTGGCGACCTGGCCGGCTTCGCCCGCGTGCTCGTGCGCGTCGCCCAGGAGAAGACCAAGCCCAATGGCGAGCGCTTGCGGGAATATCGCGATTCCGCGCTGCCTTCGCTCGAGCAGGATCTTTTCTCGGCCGCGCCGATTTATCCCTCACTCGAGAAAGTGCTGCTGACCGATTCACTCGCCGAGATGTCGGAAAACATGCCGGGAAATCCACTGGTCAAGCGCGTGCTGAATGGCCAAACCCCTGCCCAATTGGCCGCTAATCTGATCTCCGGCACCAAACTCCAGGACATTGCCGTCCGCAAACAGCTTTATGAAGGCGGCCAAGCGGCGATCCAGGCCAGCACCGATCCGTTGATCGTGCTGATGCGTCAGATCGATCCCGACGCCCGGGTGGTTCGCAAGCAATTCGACGATCAAGTGGATGCCGTGGTTCGCCAGGACGGCGGGACGATCGCCAAAATTCGCTTCGCCACCGCGGGCACGAGCACCTATCCCGACGCCACCTTCACACTGCGCCTCAGTTACGGGGCGATTCGCGGGTTCACCGAAAACGGCGAAGGCACTGTGCCCGCCGGCACTAAACTGCCCTATTTCACAACCATAGGGGGAGCCTACGAACATGCCTCCCAGCACGGAAATAAGCCGCCTTACGACTTGGCGCCCAGTTGGGTCACTGCCAAGTCCAAGATCAACCTCAACACCCCGCTCAATGTCACCGAAACGGCCGATATCATTGGCGGCAATTCCGGCAGCCC
This sequence comes from Acidobacteriota bacterium, assembly GCA_003140295.1. Classification (GTDB taxonomy): domain Bacteria; phylum Acidobacteriota; class Terriglobia; order Acidiferrales; family UBA7541; genus Palsa-189. Next base: position 38,850 of record PLJR01000183.1, on the reverse strand, counting down.
GGTGATTAACAGAGCGGGCGAAGTAGTGGGCATCATCTTCGACGGCAATATCCAATCCCTGCCTTGGAATTTCGTCTACGACGATGCCATTGGCCGCTCCATTCAGGTGGATTCCCGGGGCATTCTGGAGGCGTTGCGCGGTATCTACAACGTGAGTTCCTTGGCCAATGAACTGGCCACGGGCACCTTGTCCCAGAATTCGCGATCGGCCGGCGATACCCTTGCTAAGGCGAAGTAAGGGTATCTAAGGTGTTTTCCGCCCTCTTGGAAGGAACTTAGAAATTGCTTGGCCTGCGCGATAGATTTGCTAATATATCGCTGCTGGCAGGCGGTCTGGAAGCTTCTTGGGGGGTAAGCGGTAAGGAAGCGCGAGATCGTGTCCAGTGCATCCAAACGTTGAAAATTCTAACGGACTATGAGGAGATCACCGCATATGGCAAACGATCCCACAAAATCAATTGAAAATGCCTTGTCTCAGGTTGATGGCAACCGTCGTGGATTCTTGAAGAACCTGCTCCTCGGCTCGGCAGCCGCAGCTTTGATCGCCCTGCCGCTGGTTACCTCAACCGCAGTGGCCCAGGACACAGGCGCAGACACTGCCACCAAGAAAAAGAAGAAGAAGGGGACCGACTCAACCGATCAGCCGCCCGGCAACCCGAAGTCGAAATAGTTCGCGACCGCCGACTGATCCTCGGTTTCAAGAGTCTGTGCGGTGTACGGTGTGTCTTTTAACATCTGAGAGTACCTCCCAGCGGGCTTTCAGGCTTGGCCTCGAATCATAAATATGGGTCGGCGGGCAGGAGTTCCTGCCCGCCGATGCCCGCTTAAGGAATCGCGGCAAGTATCTCTCACCGAGTGCCGATTATTTCTCACTGAGCGCTTCACCTCGTTCGTGATCTCGCCTTGCCAGTGTTTCACCTTGAAGGTTGTTTCACCTCGCCCGTGTTTTGCGTTGAAGGATAATTGACTTGGCCGCAGCGTTTCTCCGCCGCCTGCTGACCCATCCGCTGACTGTGGGACTGAACCTTGATGACCCCGCCACGACGGAATTGCGCAGACAAGTAATCGCGTCAAAACCGTTTCTGAAATCAATTTACGACGAGTGGTATCGCCTTCTGGCTTCCGAATTGCCGCCCGGAGAAGGGGCAGTTTTGGAGCTGGGCTCCGGCGCCGGATATTGCGAGCGCTTCATTCCCGGCTTAATCACATCCGAAATTTTTTCGTGCGCCGGCGTGCGGCTCGTCGCCGATGCACAGCAGATGCCCTTTGGCAATGGATCGCTGCGCGCCATCGTTTTCGTCGACGTCCTGCATCACATGGCCGACGTCAGTCGATTCTTGGCGGAAGCAGCGCGGTGCCTGCGAACGGGCGGGAAGATTCTGATGATCGAACCGTGGGTTTCACCGTGGTCTCGGTTCGTGTACCAGCGGCTGCACCATGAGGCATTTCATCCCGAGGCGCAAGATTGGTCATTCCCGTCAACGGGACCGCTTTCGGGCGCGAATGGAGCGCTTCCGTGGATCGTCTTGGTGAGAGACCGCCAGAAATTTGAAAGCGAATTTCCGGAACTGGCGATCGAACAGATTAGGCCATTCCTACCATTCCGTTATTTGGTCTCCGGTGGAGTGAGTATGCGCTCTCTGATGCCGGGCTTCACGCATGTGGCGTGGGCGCAGCTGGAAGCGCTGCTCGAACCGCGCATGTCGAGCCTGGCCATGTTCGCGTTTATCTCGTTGAGCAGGCGCTGAGCAAGGCAGGGGATTACACGAACTTCAATTTGCGCATGGCGAACAGCGCCATCCGCAGAAGCAACCACCCGTGGCGCCAGCGGTTGATATTGGTTTCGCCATAAGTTCGCGCGGAATACCGAACCGGAAGTTCAACGATTTTGAGGTTCAGTTTCGCCGCGCCGAAGAGCAGATCGAAATCGCCGAAGGGATCAAAATCTCCAAAATAGGACCTTTGGGCGACAATTTGCTGGTAGTCCGACTTGAAAAGCACTTTCGTTCCGCACAGGGTGTCTTTGATCCTCTGGCCCAGCAGCCAAGTGAACATGGCGCTAAAAAACTTATTCCCCAGGACGTTGAAGAATCTCATGGCCTCGCGTTCCATGGGATATACCAGACGCGATCCGTTGATGAACTCGCCTTTACCCAGGCGCATAGCGTCGTAGAACTTCGGCAAATCCTCGGGCGCGACGGTCAAATCGGCGTCCAGAATCATCAGAATGTCGCCTGAGGCCATCGCGAAGCCCTTGCGGACGGCATCGCCTTTGCCTTTTCCATCCTGGACGACCCAGCGTATGTTTCTTTGCCGGCCATAAAGCTCGGCCACGCGCTTTACTTCCTCGAGCGTGCCGTCGGTAGAATGGCCTTCGACGAATATGATTTCGAGGGAGGTGCCGAATTCTGGCAAGCGCAAAATAGCCTTCTCAATATTTTCTTTTTCATTGCGGCAGGGGATTACGACACTTACGGAAAAGTCTCGAGGCTCGGTGGCGAGCGGGCGTGCGACGTAATATTGCAACACGCCGAGATGCCGCATGACCGGCAGATTGGCTACGAACTTGTTCAGAAAGCGAGATAGCAGCGGAATATGCTTGGGAAACAAGAGCTTGTTGCCCTTCTTAATGACCTCAAAACCGGCTAAATAGAGCATGTTTTCGACATCAGCGGGGGAGAGCCAGTTCTGGATGGGGACGGGAGCCTTCAGCTTCAACGCCTGGGCGAGTTGCAGCAACGGCTCCCAAAGATAGTTGNNGATTATGATTCTGGAACGTGAATCGCAGACGCTGCCAAGCCTGCTGAAGGCTTTCTCGACATCACGCAAATATCCGACAAGATCCGAGAGCACCACGTAGTCGAAATGATTTTCGACGTGCAGGTTTTCGGCGTCGCCCTTGCGCCAATCCATCTCCAGATGCTTTTCGCGGCTGATTTGAACCATGTAATCGCTGGCATCGATGCCCATACCGCGCGAAGGTTTGAGGGCGGCCAGCAGATCGCCGGTACCAGAACCAACTTCCAAAACCGAGTGGCCCTCCGGCACGAGAAACTTGACCAACGCGGTTACCACGGCGTGGTAATACCAATTGCGCCGCTTCCACTCGTCGAGGACGACGGCCTGACTCTCGAAGTAGGAAGTGACAGTGTGATTGGACGTGTTGTTTAATGCGTGGGCCAAACCGATCACCTATCCTGGCTTTGAATCAGCCACTAATGAAGCAGGCCTGCGTCACAGTTCTAGCAGCTATCCGGAAAACGTCAAAGAGGTTTCGTGATTCGGAAAGGACGTGCGGCGCGGCTGGGCGCGGGTGCACACTGGGGCCGGTCAGCAGGGTGAGGAGTTTTTCTGCTATCGAAGCTAAGAACTTAGCTATAATTCCGTTGCTTCAGAGTCAAGAGTGCATGGCCGCTACTGTGGTGAGGCCCTGCGCCAGGATGAGTTCCGCGGGGCAGAGCTCACCGCAAAACCAAGCACCGCCGCCCCTACAGGATCGCCGGTTAATCAAACCTTGTCCTCGCCTTCACAATCCATCGAGCCGGAAGCGTTATCGCTGCCGAGCCCGGCTGCTAACGGCAGGCTGCCGCTTTATGGCGCGCTGGCAGTTTTGACCTTGGGCATGCTGGTTTTTTCTCAAACGAAGTCTTTCTTTTGGGATGAAGGCTTTCACATTCTGGCTGCATACCTGATCCATACCGGTAAGCGCCCCTACCTCGATTTCTTTTTCCCGCAGACGCCGTTGAACGCTTATTGGAACGCTGCCTGGATGACACTATTTGGCCCGAGCTGGCGTATCGTGCATGCGGTTGCGGCGATGGCCACCATGGGCTCGGTGATTCTGATGGTGGGGTACGTGTTTGCATTGTTTCGCGATCATCGTCTTCAATTGGGGCGGCAGTTGGGCCGGCACTCGGGCTGGCCATTGGCCGCCGCGCTCGCCGGGCTGGCGTTATTTGGCCTGCGCTCCGAAGTATGGATTGTGGGGGCCCTCTCGCAGGCTTACCCACTGTGCTTGTTGCTGGTGGCCGTCGCGTTTCGTGTAGCCATTGTGGCGGTGGCCCGGCCGCGAGTGGCCATGAGCGCCTTGGCCGGTCTGTGTGCCGGCACGGCGGCGGCATGTTCGCTGCTGACGGCGGCTGTTTCTCCCGTTCTGCTGATTTGGATGTGGCTCCACAATCGGGCCGGAAATCGCTGGACCAAATGCGCCGCCTTTGTGGGTGGCGCGATGGTGGCCTTCGTACCTGTAATGGCGTTGTTTGCACGGGGGCCGCACCAGGTGATTTTCAACATCCTCAAATACCATAGTGTCTATCGCCGCGTGTCGTGGGCTGGGGCTACCAGCCACGATATCGGGGTGGCCACGGACTGGGTAAACAGTTCACCTACTCTTCTGTTTGTGCTGCTGGCAATCGCTGGGCTGTTTTTCTTACAAAAGAGCCAAACATTTTTTATAGAGAAGAACGTGGGCACCGGGCGGCGCGCGGAATTGTGGCTATGTCTTTGGCTGGCGTTGGCCATTGGCGCCCAGAACCTGCTGGCGCATCCGACGTTTCCGATGTATTTCGTATTTATGATCCCATTTCTTACGGTACTGGCGGTGGTGGGATTTTGCGGCGTGGTTGAGTGGCTGGGCACTCCCGGCGGCCCTGCGGGCGCAGTGATGGTCCTGGTATGCGTGATGGCCGCGTGCCTGACTAACAGCCTCTACGAGTATTATTCCTACACTTGGCCGGAGCTCAAAGAGGTGGCGGATAAAGTGAAGCAAGTGACGCCGCAGGGCGGCTCGCTTTATGCACCCGAACATATTTATTTTCTCACGCGTTTGCCGGTGCCCTCGGGCATGGAACATTCCGATGCGCACAAGCTCGATTTGGGGCCCGCCGAAAATGCGGCGCTCCACATTCTGCCGAAGGCTGAGGTGGACCGGCAGATTCAGGCCGGAGCCTTTTCCACGGCCGTGGTGTGTGAGGATCCGGAGCGGGTGAATGTGTTGAAAGGGTGGAATGTATACTCCCAGGCGGCCGAGTTTGAGGAGTGCACGATATTTTGGCAGGTGCAAAAGAAGAATGCTCAGCCGCCGCAATGACCGGCTTTGAGTTGGTGGCGATTCACAGAGAACACCGGGGGCGGCTGGGTTGAATTGAAGGAAAAAGCCTCGGGTCGCCGTCATAATGCGACGGAAGACCCGAGCTACACCGCCGACAATGCGACCGGACGATGCGAGCTACACAATGCGACCGGAAGACCCGAGATATAGGGTCGCAATGCGACGAACGACACGAGCTATACAGCCTCTAATGCGACGGACGATCCGAGGTACACGGGCGCGAAAAGTAGCGATCGCGGGCGGCCCGACCGCTTCCTGAAATGTCCCTTCCTACTCTAAATCCCGGGCTGCTTATCTCCCCGGTGGAAAATGGCTACGTGGCCTATGATCCCAACACGGATCATTTGCACGAGTTGAACCCGCTCGCCGCGCTGATTGCGGAATTGTGCGACGGTAAACGGACCATCGAGCAAATCCGCGAAATCGTCAGTCCGCTGTTGCCGGAGGGTCAGGACGTGGAGGTTGATCGCTGGATTGAAGAAGCCGCCAAGTCGCGTATTGTGATCTTCGATCAAGGCTCCGATGGCCAGCGGGAACTTTCCGCCGATGAACTGGCGAAACTTGCATTCCGCTTGTCGGAGCACGGCAAAGTACGAACAGCATTCCTCTGCCAGAAGCGCGCCGCTGAACTGGCGCCGGACCAACCGCGGAATTGGTATGACCTTGCCGAACTCGCCTACCAACTCGGCCGCCGCGATGAGGCGCGCGCCGATTACGAGAAATATCTCGAGCTGAAGCCCGATGACGCCGAAATCCAGCACCTGCTCGTGGCCCTGCGTAACGAGCCACCTCCGCCGCGGGTGCCCAACAAAGCCATTCAACAGATGTATGATCAGTTCGCCGCAACGTTTGAAGCCAACCTGATCGGCGATTTGAAGTATCGCGGGCCTGAAGGCCTCCTGCAAGCTATGCAGGGGGTGATTGGCGAGCGCCGGCAGTTCACCGTTCTCGATATTGGCTGCGGATCCGGGTTAGCGGGCGTGTGTTTCAAACCGCTCGCCGCTGGCCTGGTGGGCATCGATCTTTCCTCGGAAATGCTGGCACTCGCGCGCGCTCGTGGTATTTACGATCGCCTTGAAGTATCGGAAATTACGGAATGGCTCACGCGCTCGACTGAAACTTTCGACCTGATCCTCTCCTGCGATTGCCTGATTTATTTCGGTGATCTAGCCCAGGTGATCAAGCCGGCCGCGCGTCTGCTTCGGCCCGGCGGCATTCTGGGATTTACGCTCGAGCGCGGGGATCGTGATCCGTATCACCTAACGGATTCAGGCCGCTATGCGCATCACGCCGGGCACGTTCGGGAAGTGGCGGCGGAGTCCAAGCTGAACGTCGCGCGCTTGGAGGAAGGATTCCTGCGCACGGAGTACGGGGTGGACGTCATGGGTCTTTACGCGGTCCTCGAGAAAGATGCTGAGAAGAATTAAGGTAGCGATGGCGAGCAGGGCTTCAAAGCCGCAGCATCCGGAGTACAGCGTAACTGAAGGTTCCCGCCGCGATCGGACACCCGAAAATTCTAAGACACGACTTTCATTGCGGGCATCGCGGGCAGTTCCAAGAGGGCCTCGGCAACCGAGCGGAGGAGTCCATCCCTGGTAAAGGGTTTTTGCAGCAGCAGTGCGTCGGAGGGCAGATTACCGCGGCCTTCGGATTGAAACTCCGAGTAACCCGACATGAAAAGAACCCGGGTCGCCGGCCGGCTGGCGATCAGATTTTTTGCCAGCGAGAGGCCATTCATTCCGGGTAACACAATGTCGGTCAGCAGTAGATGGATGGGGTCTTCAAAACCGCTGACAGTTTCCAGTGCTTGCGGGGCAGTAGAGGCGGCCAGAACCTGATAGCCGCTGCGCGTGAGCAATCCTGAAATCAATTCCCGCAGCGAGTCTTCGTCTTCGACAACCAGCACGGTGCGAGCTGTCGTTACAGCCTTGGCCGGCTGGGTTTTGACGGGGGCGGCCGATACGGCACCGGCCACCTGGGGCAGGAGGATCTGGAAGGAAGTTCCTTTTTCCGGCTGGCTGGACACCCAGACGTAACCGCAACTCTGCTTGACGATGCCATAGACGGTCGAGAGGCCGAGTCCGGTGCCTTTGCCTTTCTCTTTGGTAGTGAAGAAAGGCTCGAAGATGCGAGCCACGGTACTTTCGTCCATGCCGCTGCCGGTATCGGTGACGGTGAGCTGGACGTAAGCTCCGGGCTGGACGTAGGCCATTTTTTCAGCTTCTTCGTGGCTCATTTCGAGATTTGCGGTGGCGATAGACAACTTCCCGCCCTCGGGCATGGCATCTCGAGCGTTGACGACGAGGTTCATAATCACTTGCTCGATCTGGCTTGGATCTGCTTTTACTCTGTGGATAGCGGGATCGAGCGCCATCGTCAGCTCAATATCCTCGCCAATCAGACGGTGAACCATCTTCCCCATGTCGGCGACTACGGCATTCAAGTCCAAGACGCGGGGCTGAAGCACTTGTTGGCGGCTGAAAGCCAGCAACTGCCGCGTGAGTGTCGCCGCGCGTTGTCCAGCCTTCCTGATCTGTTCGGCGTTCTCGCGCAGCTTATCGCTGTCGAGCGGGTCGGTTTCCAATTGGTCGGCGTAGCCGATGATTACGCACAATAGATTGTTGAAGTCGTGAGCGATCCCGCCGGAGAGCCGCCCGACGGCTTCCATCTTCTGGACCTGGCGGAACTGTTCCTCCTTCTGACGAAGCGCCTCCTCGGCCTGTTTGCGCTCGGTGATGTCGCGGTTTACGAGAACCAATCCCTCGATTTCGCCCTTTTCATTTTGCACGGAGCTGGAGGTGGATTCCATGGTGCGGTAGGTCCCATCCTTGTGCTTCATGCGGTATTCCACCCTGGAGCTGACTCCGGTCCGCTTGGCCTCCTGGGATCCTTCGATGATTCGCGCACGATCGTCGGGGTGGACTTGATCCATGGCGGAGGTGTGCAGTAAGTCTTCCTGCGAGTACCCCAGGACCGTTTGGTAGGAGGGGCTGTTGTAAAGCCTCTTGCCCTCGGCGTCGACGACAGCAATCAGGTCGGCGGCATTCTCGCCGATCAGATGAAACAGTCTTTCACTTTCGTTGAGTTGGCGCCGGACGCGTTGGATCTGGAGTTGCTGGTAGATGCAGTAGATGTCAAATAGAAGGACCAGGCCGAGCAGGGCGTGCACCGACTGGGTGAGATTAAGATCGTAGAAGGGCTGTCCCTGATCGAAAATAGAGGGAAAGGTGAACGACATTATCCCCAGCGTCAGCGCTACGGTCACTACGATAGCAGACGCCCAGACTCGCCACTGGCGCCGTTCGACGCGGAGCATTTGCTCCCGGACCGGATTTGCCGGTACCACTTTCGAAGACCCAACGCTAACGGTCGAGCCTGTCCCGTTCATTAGGAGGGAACCCATCGCACTTGGAATTAAACCACCGGGAACGTTGGCGGGTAAGGATAAGGTGGCGTGACTGTTCGCCATAGGTAACGCTTGTCGGAATGGACACGCTGCTCAGAGACAATGCCAGGCAGGCAAGCCGCATCTGAAGTTCGCGGATCCGATGGTTCCGTTTCCAGGAACGCTTTACGGGCGATTGTGAGGCGCGCCGGCTATTGCGGAGGGCGCGATGCGAGATATGCGGCCACCGCGATGATGTCGTCATCCTTCAAGCTGGCTACGGTGGGTTTCATCAACTCGGCGGCGTCTCCATTGCGGTCTCCATTTTGAAAACGGTAAAGCTGGCGGGCGATGTAGACGGGCGAGAGGCCGGCAATTCTGGGGACGTCACCCACACCGGTGAGCGCGGTGCCATGGCAAATGCCGCACGGAATCGTCTTGCCGTTGTCGCCGGTGGTGACCAGGGCCTGACCTTTGGCTAGGCTTCCTTTGGGCACATAGGAGACGAACGGGGATTTGGGATCGCGCGCGAGGGCGCGAGCCGGATCGTCGGGCATTTCGATGATGCGGTTACCGATGGGCTCGGTGCCCCCCTCAGGCAGGGGAAGGCGCTGGCGGCCTTTGTTGAGATAAGTTTTGGGAACGGTATCGGCCTCAACCACTTTTTCCCAGGGAATGGGTTTCAGCGCGGCGAAATAATCGGCGGCGGCCTTGGCATCTTCGGGAGAAATCGCTTTGCCAATGGCGGTCATGCGCGCGGGATCTTTTCTGTCTCCACTCTTGAAATCAGCCATTTGCTGCGCGATGTAACCGGCAGGAAGGCCGGCGAGCTGCGAGGATTCAGCGTGTCCCATGCCGGACATCAGGTGACAGGAGCCGCAGGCCAGAGCGTCGGGCGCAGTTCCCTTGGTCACCACGGCGGGGGCGGCGGGATGTTCATCGGGAAGCCAATCGGGCGGATTCAAGAGGTCGTCGATTTGCGCCTGGGTATAGGCTTTGCTGCTGCCGGGAACGTGTTTGGGTCCGGCGTCGGTGTCGGGCGGCTGGGTCGCGGAAGGTGTAGGGAAGGCCCAGGCGGGCTCGTTGCGGCTGCCATTTTGTTGCGGTGGCTGGGCAATGATGGCCAACGCGGGAACCGCAGCTAGCACCAGAATCCAGGTGAAATTTCTTCGCGAAGATCGATTCATCGAGCGCCCCCCAAGCCGTGGTGGGTACCCCGGAGAAGACGCCGGGCCGAACTTGGTATTGAAACATGACTGCGCGGGCTATTCAAGCAGTGGGCTACGATTGCGGGCGCGCGCCCCAGACAAACTTCTTTGAATCTTTGTGAACGGCCGTAGCGGGTTAGTGCCAGCCTTCCCGAGTGGTCGTCATGGGGATGGCCGTTCCGGTTTCAAGGAACGTCTTCAGGCTGGAGAGAACAATGGGCCAGCCCATGGTGATGCCTTTGAGCATGGCGGATTCGGACTCGAGCTCCTCGTGAGTGACGGTAAGACGGACGATGTCTTTGACTGGCTCAATCTCGAACGTGACGCGCGAGACTTTGGCGGGGTCCGCGAGATCAGAAGGATTGGCCCAGGTCAGCACCAGGCGGCGTGGCGGAGCGCTTTCCAACACTTGGCCGGCGATGTCGACGAGTTTCGGATTGTCGTAATCCTCGTGGCGCCAGGGTGAGCCGGGCTTCCAGTCGGAGGCATTTCTGTGACGCACCCAGTATTGTTTGGTCAGCTCGCCGTCGGTCAGCGCGTTCCACAGCTTTTCCGGAGTGGTGGAGATATAGGTGACGTAAACGAATTGCGGCTTGCTCGTGCTCATGATGGGTCCTCCAGTTGTTTTTTCAGGTCGTGCAGCGCGCGAAGGCGCTGACGTTCGAACTTACCGATCCAGCGCTCGTAAATTTCGTGGATGGGCACGGGATTGAGGTAGTGAAGCTTCTCGCGTCCCCGCCAGACGGCGACGACCAGGCCAGCGTTTTCCAAAATCACCAAGTGCTTGGTGGCCGCTTGTCTGGACATGTCCAGCGGCTCGCAAAGTTCCCCGAGAGTTTGGCCATTGCTGGCGCGCAGTCGATCGAGCAATTTCCTGCGGGTGGCGTCGGCGAGGGCCTTGAAAACGGGGTTGGCATCCACGGGAGCATTATGCAACCAAATGGTTGCATGTAACAGTTATTTTTTCGGATTTGTGAAGGAAGAGCGGAGCTGGTTTTAACTGGTGTGAATACAGTGCAGTGCGGCGAGGCGAGGCGAGGGGACGATTGTGGCCCTGCTGCAACTTCTTACGGTATAATGGGTTATATCTATTACAGAGTCCGGAGTAACCGGACCAGGTCAACGGAGAACATATGAAACGACTGGTGATTGGCCTTATCGCGGGACTGGCGCTGGCGAGCGTGAGTTACGCCGCGCCACAGACGTTTACCGGCGAGATCATGGATAGCCCGTGCGCCATGCTGGGCGGGCATGAAAAAATGGAGCAAAAGGGGGAGTCGGCGAAGGATTGCACGATTCGCTGCGTGGGGCTGGGCGGGAAGTATGTTCTCTTTGACGCTGCGAAAAAAATGACCTACCAGATTGACGATCAGAAAAAGGCCGAGAAATTCGCGGGAGCCAAGGTGAAAGTGACCGGGACTTTCGACGAGGCCACCAAGACGATACACGCGACTGATATCAAACCGGGCGCCTAGGAGTTGGCTTACGGGCGTTAGATTAGCTTTATTTGCCGGAAGCGAAATACGGAAGAGCGGCGAAAAACGGAAGACCGGGGCTATGTGCCTCGGTCTTTTTTTTTGCTTTTTGGGGAGGGTCAGTCTCCGTTACGGGTTGAGTTTTACCGCCAGCGCACCAGCCTGGGTAAGACGAGCTTCGAGTTGGCGCCGAGAATTTTCGGGCGGATCGGTGACACCGACGAGGATTTTTCCCGACCAGATTTCGGGATCGGTCAGCGGCTTTTTGAACGTCGGAAGATGCGCGGTTACCAGCAGAGTTGCCAGGGTGAAGACGATCGCGCCGAGCATAGTCATCTCGTAGACGATGATGCCGTTGGTCCAGGGCGGAACCAGGGGCATGCCGCCGGTAGGCAGCGGATAAGACTTCTGGGTAATTGACGTGAGCAAGTAGCCGGTCGTCCCGCCGAGCAAGCCTCCCAGGACTGCGAGCCAATACATAGCTGACTTGGCGTATTCCTCGGCATAGGCGAAATGTTCGAGAGGCTCCTGCGAGACCACCACGATTTGACGAGGGTCGAAGCGCAACTCCGCGCTGGCGTTGCGTAGGCTGTCGACGGCGCGCTGCGCGGAGTCGGCAGCGGGATACAGGCCGTAAAGCGCGCTCATGACGAAACGCCTCCCGGAAACGGGCTTTCGCGCGCGCTGAGGTTGGTCGCACCTGCGGGCACTTCGACAGCTACGACCGGCGTGTGCTCGGGCAGGCCGGCTTTTAGCTCCCATATCGAAATCATGGGCACGAATTTCGAGAAGAGCAGATAGAGCAAAGCCATCAGACCGAAGCTCGAGGCCATGAGAGTGTCTTCGACCCACGTGGGGCGATAAGTTCCCCAGGAATACGAAAGGAATTTGCGCTCAAGCGACGGCACCACGATCAGGAAGCGCTCAAGCCACATGCCGATGACAATGGTGCTGGAGGCGATCACGGTGCCGGTGATGGTGCGCAGGCGCTTAATCGCCAGAATCGGGACGGGAATAATGAAGTTGCAGAACACCATGGTCCAGAAGAAAGGCGCGAATTTTTGGCGGATGGTGAACCAGAAAACCGTCATCTCGGGCGTGCCATTCCCGTACCAGGTGGTAAGCCGCTCGGCGAAAGTGAAGTAAAACCAGAGCAGGCTCATGGTCAGGAGCAGCTTGCCGAGATTTTGGAAGTGAATGGGATGCAGATACTCCTCGAGGTGCAGGAATTTTCGCAGGAGCGCCATGGCCAGGATCAATGCGGCAATGCCGCTGAAAATAGCGCCGACGACAAAATAAGGGCCAAAAATGCCGGTATGCCACATGGGTACCAAGGTCATGGCGAAATCCCAGGAGACAATCGTGTGTACCGACACCGCGACGGGAATGATCACGATGGCCATGATGTGCATGGCGGTTTCCAGGCGATGCCACTGGCGCGGAGTTCCTTCCCAACCCAGCGATAACGCGCCGTAGAAGCGCTTACGCCAGCCGGTGGTGGTGTCGCGGATGGAAGCGAAATCGGGAATGATGGGCAGGATCAGGAAGCTGACACTGCCGGTGAGATAAGTGAGGATCGCGAAGAAATCCCAGAGCAGTGGCGAACGGAAGTTGGGCCAGATGTGCCGTTCGCTGGGGTAGGGGATCAGGTAATACCCGAGCCAGGGCCGGCCGATGTGACAAAGCGGAATGATCGCGCCGATAGAGAGCGCGAACACCGTGATGGCTTCAGCGCAGCGGGTGACGGGACGGCGCCAAGTGGCATTGGCCAGGCGCAGAATCGCGGAAATAAGAGTGCCGGCATGGCTGATGCCGATCCAAAAAACGAAATTGGTGATATCGAAAGCCCAAAACACGGGCGAGTTCAGTCCCCAAACTCCGATGCCGTGATAGAGCTGATAGCAGAAGGCGGAGACACCCGCGAGGACCAAGCTCGAGCAGAAGGCTACCGCGATCCAATACGCGGTTCCGGTGCGATAGAGCGGCCGGACGAGGTCTCGCTGGATTTGTTCGGAGGTCTTTTCCATGGCGCTAGGAATTGCGCTCCAAATAATTGACATTGGGAAGCGTGCCGAGCTCACCGAGCAGCTTGGTGTTGCGTCCGGACTTGGCCAGACGGGAAACCTCGCTCGCGGGGTCGTTCAAATCACCGAAGACCATGGCCTTGGGCGAGCAAGACTGCACACAGGCGGGATTGAACTCGCCATCTTTTAATTCGCGCTTTTCCGCTTCCGCCTGGATTTCGGCGCCATGGATTCGCTGCACGCAAAACGTGCACTTCTCCATGATACCCACTTCACGAACGGAAACGTCCGGGTTGAGCTGCAAATTCAGAGGCTTCTCCCAGACAGGATTGTAAAAGTTGAAGAAGCGCACGTTGTAGGGGCAGGCGTTGGCGCAAAAGCGGGTACCCACGCAGCGATTGTAGACTTGGGCGTTCAAGCCCTCGGAAGTGTGATAGCTGGCGTAGGTGGGGCAAACGGGCTCACAAGGAGCGGCATCGCACTGCTGGCAAAGCACAGGCTGGAAGCGGATGCGGGCATTGGGGAATTCGCCCTCCCAGTAGCGCTCGACGCGAATCCAGTGCTTGGTGCGGCCGCGCGCGGCCTGATCCTCGCCGGCGGTGGGGATGTTGTTCTCGGCGTGGCAAGCGACGACACAGGCTTCGCAGCCGGTGCAGCGGTCGAGATCGATGACCATGGCCCATTTGTGAGGCATACGATGCGCGCGTCCTTTTTGTTCGGCGGGCGCCAAGGAGAGCCCGCATTGTCTGGCGAATCGCCAGGTCGCTCAAAATAATTCGCCAGCGGTGCTGCGGTGCTAGCGGTGTGGCTCCTCTTCGTGCGGAAAGCCGCTCATGCCACCCGCGTAAAGAATCAAGTTGGCCTGGTCGACGCCGCCCACGCGTGCCAGCTTGACGCGCGTGGCAGCCCATGCGAGCGAGCCCGTCTCGGCCTCGGTGAGCGGCGCGAGAATCGCGAGCGGATTAGCTCCGCGATGACTGGCGTAACGGCCGAAATTTATATGGCCCTGCCCGATGGGCATGGCCACAAGGTCGGGAGCGATGCCGGGCGAGAGCACGGCGGGCGCGCGGACCGAACCGTGCTGCGAAGTGATTTCAACGAGCTCTCCCGGAAGAATTTTCAAGCGCTCGGCGGTTTGGGGATTGAGCTCCACCCAACTCGACCACATCGCGGTAGTCAGCACGTCCGGCATCTCCTGCAGCCAGGGCAAGTGCGCAAGCGAGCCATCACCCAGAGCCTGCGATGCGTAAGGCAGAAAGTAAAATGGGAAATCGTTGGGCGCGCCGTCGAATTGGGGTTCCGCGAATTTCGCGGCGGCCCGAGCACCCGGAGGAGCAGCCGGAGCAGCCGGCGCCGCGCTTCCACTCCCGGCATTAGCAGCGGCGCGACCGGCGGCGCCATTGGCGGCCGGGACGCTCCACCAGCCGCCCTGTTGTTGGACCTTGCTCCAGAACTCGTCGTCATCCTTGGCATCGATCGAGCCGGGATGCTTGCGCAGCGGCAGAAATGCCGCTTGCAGCATTTCGTCATAGGTTTTCCATGGCAGGGCGGCGGCTACGCTGCCGCCGAGCTGGTGGCCGAGGTCGAGAATGACGTCCGGCATGGCGCGCGTGTTGTGCAGAGGCCGCACCGCGGGCGGCGCGAGACCCGCGACCATGGAGACCGCTCCTGCCGCGGGAACATCGTCGAGCCAGGACTCGAGAGGAGCATGATCCGGGAGGACGAGGTCAGCCCAGACGCTGGTTTCATCGATGAAGCTGCCAAAGCTGGCTACATATGGAATTTTGGCGATGGCTTCCGGCATGCGCGTGGCCGGGGGAGCGGAGAAAACGGGATTTGCATTGTCGAGCAGCAGGACCTTAGGCTCGTGCGCAGCGCCGGAAAGCACGGATTGCGAAAGCGCGTTGATGGCCGCAAAGCTGCTTTGCGGGCCTTTTGCGGAGGGCGCCGCTGCGCTCGCGAAGGGAACCGCGGGCGTGAAGCTGAGCAGAGCAGGCTGGTTGCGGGCCGCGTCCACGAGTGATTCCAGAGCATTGACGGCCAGCGCGTTGAACAATCCGTTGGTGTGCGCGAGCGGCGGGCCGCCGATGATGACGGCACCGAGGCCGCTGTGGGTGAGGTCATGCGCAAGGCGAGCGATTGCCGCGGCGCTGACGCCGGTCTGCTTCTCGACCATCTCCGGCGTGAAGTCCGGCAAACCATCCGACCAACCGGCGATGAGTGACGCGGGGCGTGAATGGGCGTCGTGCACAAATTCCTTGTCTTGCAGAATCACGTTTGCTATGCCCAGCGCGAGTACGCCCTCTGTGCCAGGCCGGCAGGGAATCCATTCATCGGCATTGGCGCCCGTTTGCGACATGCGCGATTCGATTTGCGCGAACCGGCCACGGCGGCCTGGGCGACCCTGACGCATCTCGCCGTAACCAATCGACTGCGACACGGGTGAGTTCCAAGTTCCCAGGAAATCGGCTCCGAAGGAGAGCAAATAATCGGCGCGGGCGAGATCGAGCGTGGGAAGCTGCGAGTGCCCGAAACTCAGGAGATTGGCTTGACGAAGCACGGCTTCGTCGAGCGGCTCGTAGGCGATTGCCGGAGGCGCGCCAAACGATTTGAGAAATCGCTCGACCAATTCGCGGCGCTGTCCCTGCAAGGGACGCGAGAGGAACGCGAGCGCGCCGGCATCGGAGGTGCGCAGGGCGGAAAGCTGGGCGAGCAATTCCCCGAGCGCCGCGTCCCAGGTGACCTCTTGAAATTGGCCTGAGCCTCGCGCCCCGGTGCGTTTGAGCGGATTTCGCAGGCGGTCGGGGTGGTAGAGCACTTGAAGACCGGCCTGCCCGCGCGCACAAAGCTTCCCCAGGTTGACGGGATGATTGGGGTTTCCTTCCAGCTTTTTGGCCAGACCCATCTGCACGAGGCCATTCTGGCCGTTGTGTACTACCTCCGCTTCGCCTTGCATTACGCGGACCAGCAGGCCGCATCCTGCGCCGCACATCGTACACAGGCTGGGCTTCCACGTAGCAATCCCGGGAACGAGATCTTCATCGGGAATGAAGCGGATGAGCTGATGGTCCGGACTGCCGCAGGAATCGAGCGTGGCCATAACGCCCGAGAGTGCAGATATTTTTATGAAGTTACGACGCTCCATAGTGTCCCGAAACCCCGCTCATGGGGCTGATGTGGCCAAGCTCTTTGCACGGCAAAAAGTAAGCGCTCATATCAAAAATGGCACGTCTGGCAATCAATCGGCGCCTGGCGTTGTTCGTGGCAGGTGAGGCAATAGCCCATGTCCAAGTTCACGACGCGTTGCGCAGTGGTCTGCTTGGTCAGATCACCGTGACATGTCGCGCAGGCCACGTTCGCGCGAATATGCGGCGCGTGATTGAACCGGACATGCGCGTACTGGCTGTAGTTGTAGACGCGCACCCAGGGGATATCTTCATGACGCGCTTGAAAGGCGGCGACTTTCTTGATCTCGGGCTTGTCGGTGGCAATCACCAGATGACACGTCATGCAAAATTTTACGCTGGGGATGGCGGCGTCGGGCCCCACGTCGGCGCCCGCGTGGCAATCCAGGCACTTCAAGTTATTGGCCAGATGCGTTTTGTGAGGGAAAGCGATGGGCTGTACGGGTTGCGATCGCAATCCGAGGAAATCGCGCATGGCGGCAATGGCCGAGTGATGGTCGGTGGTAAAGACGTCTGAATCGCCAGTCTGTGTCGCGCCCACCCGGCCGGGGGCCTGGGAGGGCGAAGGAGTGGTTACTTGTGTCTGGGCGTGTCCGAAAGGCACGGTTTTCGCGGCGAATATGAATAGGCCGACCCCTAAAACCGCGATGACGAGCCACTTGCCCCTATCGTTCAAAGCTCGCATGCCCCAGGTCGGCGTCTCCGCCAGATGTTTAGAGCGAGTCCGAAACACCCGACACTACACGACTCTCCAGGTGGTGTAAATGGCTGACTCAAACGGAGTCTGATTTTTGTGGGCCTCCCAACGGCTCGGACAGCGAGCGTTCGAGAAAGGGAAAAGCGTTTACGCTTCGTTGGAGACAAGTTGCTCAGGGTAGAAGTAACACCCTGCCGCTGACCTTTCGTTGTTCAAACGCCGCGTGCGCCTGGGCGGCATACTCCAGCGGGTAGGTGCGAGCAATGCGGATGGAAAGTTTCTTGTCCCGCACCCAGGCCGCAAACTTTTCGACATAAGCCGGATATTCGTGGACATAGGGAAGCCCATTGGTGCGGGTGATAAAGAGCGAACCTTTTTCCTGAAGCCTCATCAGGTCAAACGGAGGGATAAATCCACTCGATTGCCCATAAATCACCAGGTACCCCGCCGGGGCCAGGCTGTCCAGATTGGCCTCGAACACATCTTTCCCGACGCCGTCATAGACAACGTTCACACCGCGCCCTTCCGTAATGCGCCGGACTTCGGCGGAAATATCAGATGTCGTGGAATTAATGATCTGCTCGGCGCCGGCTTCGCGGACGAATGGGGCCTTTTCCTCGCTGGAAGTGACGCCGATCACACGGCCTTGCCTAATTTTCGCCATTTGGCAAAGCAGAAGCCCAATGCCGCCGGCGGCGGCTTGGATCAGGCACCACTCTCCCGGTTTCACGGGATAGGCGAAATGAGTAAAGGCATATGCCAAAAATCCTTGGTTCAGGCCCCCGGCGGCCTGCTCGAAGCTGATATCGTCCGGGATGTGGATCAGCCGCGAGGCGGGGAGTAGAACATGGGTGGCATAGGAACTTCCCCAAAAGCTGACGCGGTCTCCGGGTTTTGCATTGCTGACGTCCGGGCCAATCTGCTCCACAATGCCGACACCCTGACTTCCCATGGGGGCTGGCAGAATGCCGCTTTCCCAGCGTTGGTAGAAGGCTTGGCCGGCCAATTCGCCGCGGCGTTTCTGAATGTCGATGAAGTTGACACTGGCGGCTGCCACGCGGACGACAGCCTCTCCGGAGCTGGGGACCGGGGTAGGTATTTCGTCAATTTGCAGCACTTCGGGGCCGCCATAGGCATGGATACGAATGGCGCGGATGGTCACGAGACTACCTCCTGCGCGTTGCGAAGTTTGTCACAGCGGATCATGATGAGGCGCTTTGCGAGTGTCTATTTGTTTTTTCGGGTAAAGCGATATACTCCCCGAGCAGCAAGGCAGAATTTGCAGGCAGGAGCAGACGACGATGAAAACGATGACGGTGAATTTTTCGCGCGCGGCGTTGGCGGTGTTACTCCTCAGTGCGTTAGGCGCCAGAGCACAGGCGCCCGCAGCGCAAGGGGGAGCGCCAGCGGCGGCTCCGGCCGCCCCCGACTTCAGCAAGGTCGAGATCAAGACGACCAAAATCACCAATAATTTTTATACGCTCGAGGGGCAGGGCGGCACGATTGGCGCATTGGTAGGGCCGGATGGCGTGTTCCTGGTGGATAGCCAATTTGCGCCGCTCACCCAGAAAATCGTAGCGGCTGTTCGCCAGGTCTCCGGCACGCCGATCCGTTTCATGGTCAACACCCACGTGCATCCCGACCACACCGGCGGCAACGAAAACCTGGGCAAAATGGGCGTGGTGATTTTTTCGCGCGATGAGTTGCGTTACCGGCTGGCGCATCCAGCGCCTGGAGCCAATGGCGCTCCGGGGACGCCTGCTCCGGCGGCAGCCCTGCCGGTGGTGACCTACGAGGGGCGGGTTACTTTTCATATGAACGGCGAGGACGCGGAATTGATCCCCATTCCGCGAGCGCACACCGACGGTGACACGATGGTGTTCTTTCACAACGCGGACGTGATCATGACCGGCGACTTCTTCCGATCGACCGGCTACCCGAATATCGACCGCGCGAACGGTGGCTCCCTGAACGGCATGCTCGCCGGGCTCGGGGTAACCATTGGTTTGATGGGACCGAATACCAAGGCGATTCCTGGACATGGGGTGGTGACCGACCGCGCGGGAATCATGGCGCATCGGGACATGATTCTGGCGATTCGCGACCGCGTGGCGCAATTGATTCAGCAGGGCAAGACGGCGCAGGAGGTGCTCGCCGCGCACCCGACCTCCGAATATGACGCTCGCGTGCCGATGTCGAAGGAAACGCAGGAACGGTTTGTGAACCAGTTGTACGCGGAGCTAAGCGCGCCAAAATAGCGTAAAAATCACGGTTCGGTGCACGCGTTCAGTCGTAAGCCAGTGGGCGCGCGGCGGTGGGAAAAGAGGCGTGTCGGCTACTCAAGCCGGCCGCCCAGCAGGCCCTTCGCGACGTATTCCTGGCGCTGTTCGTCGTCATGACTGACGACGATGGACAGATTTTTTTCGGTTGTGAACAGGCCGTTGAGCCAGCGGAGTTGGGCCGCTAGCGCGGGCTCATCTTCGGTGATCCACGGCGCGGCCTTGCCCGTCACGGTCCGTACGCCATCCATGTGCCACGCGGTGTCCCCGATAAAGAGATACTCCCTGCCGGATTGCAGCGCCACATAGATCATCTGCGAGCCGGGGGTGTGTCCCGGCGCTTTGATTAAGACGAACCCCGGCGCAAACGGATAATATTTTTCGTAGTCGATCACGAGGTAATGGCGGGCCATCTCCTCGGTCAACTTGATTTCGGGCATTTGCGGATCGGTCTCGAGCGTGCGCACCTGTGCGCGCGTGAGAACCGTCTTCGGCGCGATATCGTTAATGAACGGGGTGCGAATGACTCCGGCGACGTGGTCTCCATGTTCGTGCGTGACGACGATGGACTTGGCGGCGCGGACGGCGCGGGCAACTTCAGCTGCCGCTGCCTGGTCGTAGGGCTCGGCAACGCCGCGGCCAAAAAATTTATGGATTTGTTCGTCCATTCCTGAATCGATCATTACTGTCCCGTCGCGATAGACCACCTGGAACACCGTGCGGGCTTGAACGCTGGGCTCGTCGGGAGCGCCCTTCACGGAGAATTTTTTCGAGCGGCGGCTTTCCGCGAATTTCAGAACGTTTATGCGCAAAGCGCGGTCGCCCGGGATCATGGTGGCCACTTGCCGAATCTCCGCGATGGTCGGGGAAAACCTAAAATCCTGCGTGGCGGCAGCAGGTTCGTTTGCGAGAGTCGCCCGCGCGGGTGGACCGGGCGGAGCGGTCTGCCGCGCAGTGAGAGGCGCCGCGAGCGCCGGAAAGGCTAGCACCCAGAGGAACATCCACAGAGTCGTTGCTTGCATGCGCGCTTGTCTCCATAATGCCGGCGAAATAAGAGCCGGCGGGCCCCTGGGGCGTTCACGCCCTGGGGGCATTCACGCCCTGCGGGCATTCACGGATGATACGACAGATGCGCCATCAGCCCCTTGGGGATCAGCAGTCCGGAAACGCGTGGCCGCGAAGTGCTCGCTGCGCAACCGCACCGCCCGACGGGACTCTAACGCAAAAGGGGGAAATCATGGACATGATAACGATCTTCCAGATCTCGCTCTTACTGGGACGCATCATTACCGGCGGATTCTTCATAATGAACGGCTTCAACCATTTTACCAAGTTGAGCATGATGGCGTCGTACGCGCAAAGCAAAGGCCTGCCCGCTCCCAAGGCCGGGGTGGCGGCGTCGGGGGTGCTGCTGCTGTTGGGCGGATTGAGCCTGCTGCTGGGGTATCACCCGACCGTTGGCGCGATACTGTTAGTGGTTTTCCTGCTGGCGACGTCTTTTACCATGCACAATTTCTGGGCGGTTAAAGATCCGCAGCAAAAATGGGGGAGATGGTACATTTCAGCAAGAATATCGCCTTGCTGGGCTTTGTGCTGATGACACTGGAGATTCCGCGGCCCTGGCCGATGAGTGTCGGGCATTAAGCGGCCATCTTCAACCCCCAAACTTGCACTGGCGCAAGTGTAAAGGGGATTTTAGCGTTGCGCGTGAGACGACTATGAAGGCTTGCCTGCTACGTGCGCCCGCCCCGATTGAGAGCAATCCGCTCGAGTTTACCGATGTCCCCATTCCCGAACCGGGCGAAGGCGAAATACGGGTGCGCGTCCGCATGTGCGGAGTTTGCCGTACGGATTTGCACGTGGTCGAGGGCGAACTGCCTCCCGTGAAATCGCCCGTAATTCCGGGGCACCAGGTGGTAGGGATGGTGGAAAAAGCGGGGCCTGGCGGGCGGCGGTTTGCGTTAGGCGCGCGGGTGGGTGTCGCCTGGCTGCACCACGCCGACGGCACGTGCGTGTACTGCAAGAGCGGAGCCGAAAACCTTTGCGATCATCCGACGTTCACCGGTTACAGCGTCGACGGCGGATATGCGGAGTATGTGATTGCGGCTGAAGATTTCGTCTATCCGATTCCGGAGGGATTTGGCGACGAGCAGGCCGCGCCGCTGCTCTGCGCGGGAATTATCGGCTTTCGGGCGCTACGTCTTTCGGGCATTGCGGCAGGCGGACGGCTGGGGTTTTATGGATTTGGCGCGGCGGCGCATGTGGCCATCCAGGTGGCACGGCTTTGGAACGTGGACGTGTATGCGGCAACGCGTGACGCGCGGCACCAGCGGCTGGCGCGGGAACTGGGAGCAGTGTGGACGGGCGGCACGCTCGACGCGCCGCCTGAGAAGCTCGACGCCGCCATTATATTCGCGCCGGCTGGAGAAATCGTACCGGCGGCGCTGGGTGCTCTTCGCAAAGGAGGCACGTTGGTGCTGGGGGGCATTCACATGAGCGCCATCCCGTCGTTCGATTACGAATTGTTGTACCAGGAGCGTGTGATTCGCAGCGTGGCCAATAATACGAGGCGTGACGGCGAGGATTTTCTGAAACTTGCGGCCGAGATTCCCATTCGCGTGCAAACGCGGGTATTTCCACTGCGCGAAGCGAATCGGGCATTGTCCACGCTGAAGAATGACGCCATTTCAGGCGCGGCGGTGCTGAAAATAGAGGAATGACGGCCGGGCGGCCATCGCAGGTTCACGCGGTTCGCGCCCGCAGGTTGTTCCCACGGCACGCCAGGTTCCGGTACAACATGGGAGCCCGCAACATTGTGCTAACATGCCCACTCTGAGAAGGCTGAATCCTCATTCCTCGCCACCGCATGCATCTTCTTTCCGAATTCCGTTACCCAACGCGGTGGTATTCGAAATTAATCGTAGGTTTGCTGGCAGTTACATTTTTCACGCTGGTGGCCGCCGGGATTATCGCCGGATATGTGGTCTATAGCATCATCGTTTTGCCGGCCGGAGGAAACGCAACTCTTAACCTTGAGGGCTTTCCAGGCCAGCCCGAAGATCTAACATATACCGTGGCCGGAGTCGGCGCGCGCGACGGCTGGTTTTTTCCGGGATTGAAGTCCGCCCCCACGATTCTGCTTTGCCCCGGGTATCGCGCCAGCCGCGGCGAGCTTCTGCCGCTGGCGACGGCCCTGCAGGATCACGAATACAACGTCTTTCTGTTCGATTTCGATCGCACAGGATCGAGCGCCGGCCACGCTACGTTCGGATTTCGCGAGGTTCAGGAACTGCGGGCGGCGGTTTCCGCGATTGCGCGTCGGCCGGACGTAGATGACTCGCGCTTCGGCCTGTGGGGCACGAATATGGGAGCCTACACAGCGACCGCGCTGGCGGAATCGGACCCGCGCGTGCGAGCTATCGCGGTGGAGTCGGTCTACGATCGGCCCGAGGACATGGTGCGCTTACTGGGCTCGCGGTACGGGTTGGGGTCGATCGCACTGTTGCGCAGTTTGGCGGAACGCAGCTTTCTATTGCTCAACTATCAGGACTTGAAGACACCGCCGCTCTCCGCGCGTCTTTCGGAGCTGGCGGGCGTGGCGAAACTTTTTATTGAAGCCGCCGACGAGCCTGGATTGATTGATTCAACGCATCAGCTTTTCGTGGCCTCCCCCGATCCGAAAGAAGAAGTCATGCTCCCGCAAGGGAATTACGCGGGGATGCTGGACGACGAGAAGCGCACCTATGAAAACCGCGTTGTGAGTTTTTTCCTTTTGAGCTTGCCTCCAGAAGTCCGCGCCCGGCAGTGAGTTCAATCCGCGAAGCGCCTAGTGTAAGCGGAGCAGCCACGCTTGCGAACTGACACGCTGCGTCACCGAGTACTTTATTCCCAGGCGATCCAGGCTNNTCCACATCCAGGACGGCGGCGCCGTGCCGGGAGCCCACGCTTGCAAATCGCGGTCCAGATAGAAATTGAATCCGTACTGCCAGGACCGGTCCAGTTGGAAGACGGAAAGGTCGGCGGCTTGCACCGCTTCAGGAGGCATCTCGCGCGCAGCGTGGCGCGGCGAGAAATAAGGGTCCAGCTTCGGGAGCACCCGCACGTTGATGGCTATGACCAGGGCCGTCATCAGGACTGCTGCCAGTAGGAGAGCCCGCCGCGCACCACCGAAAACCGCCACCAATGCGCACAATACGCCGCCGGATACAGACAGAGCCAGGAGGCCGGGCATGCCGCGCGGACTGAGGAAGCCCGATTCCACGGGAAAATTACGCAGCCAGTATCCGCCGATGGGAGGCAGAATTACGAAGGGCGCACCGACCAGCGCGACCCACCAGCGCGCCTGCATCGTGGCGTGTTCGTTCGCCGGTGTTCCAGTCGCCGCGCCGAGAAACCGATCGGCACCCGCAGCGAATACGAATACCAAAGGCGGCACGGCGGGCAGGATATAGCCGGGCAGCTTCGATTGCGAAAAGCTGAAAAACAGCACGGGGAAAACAGCCCAGCAAGCGAAAAATAGAGCCGCCGAATGCCGCCAACCGTCGCCGAGGCGCGTGCTGGCGGCGGAAATTGCCACCGGGATAAAGAGCGCCGTCCAAGGCAAGACGGCCGCCGGAATGATGACTCCGAAAAACCAAAAGGGTTGGGGATGCTGGAAGACGGGCGTGAGATAGCGCTCGAAATTGTGCTCGAGAATGAAAATGCGAAGGAATTCGGGATTACGAATCGCGCACAGCACATACCACGGCAACGCCACTGCGATAAAAGAAACCACACCCAGCGGGTGCAGCAGGCGCAGGCTCGCGCGCCAAGCGCGTGACGTTAAGGTCCAAAGGACGATGGCGCCGGCCGCAAGAATCACCGCAGCAGGTCCTTTTGCCAAGGTAGCGGCGCCAAGAAAAGCGCCGAAAGCGATTCGCGCACTGTTGGTGGCGTTCGTTTTCTTAAGCATCGCCGCCGCGGCGGCGGCGGCCGCGGCCAGCAGGGCTGCGAAAAGCATGTCCGGAGTAGCGGCGCGCGCAAATGCGATGGCCGCAATCGTACTCGGCATCATCAGCAAGCAGAGTTGCGCGGCATAAGTTCCATAGGCGCGCAATGCGGCCCAGGCAATGGCGAGTGTCGCCAGCACCGCCGCCAACGCCGAAGGAAGACGGGCTGCGAATTCCGTGACGCCGAACAGGCGGAATGCCGCCGCCGCCGCCCAATAGTAAAGTGCCGGCTTCTCAAACCAAGGGTGCCCGTAGAGTCGCGGGGTCACCCAATCGCCGCTTTGCAGCATCGCGCGCGCGATAAAGGCGTAACGCGGATCGTCAGGACCCACTAGGCCAAAAGCACCAAGGCCGGTCAGCAGACATCCGGCCATGACGGCTAAGGCCAATAGAATTTCCCACAACGGCAGGCGCGCACCACGAAGTTCGAGGCTGCGCGTGCGAATCGGGGGCACGGAATTCACGCGCGGCAGTCTAACATTCCTGGCGCCAGCGATTGAAACGGCGGCGCCCAGACCGCGGCAAAGAAGATCCGGGCAAACGACCCGNNCGCGGCGCGCTGGCGCGCTGCGCCAGCCGTCGCGCATAATGGCGCGGCATGCGCGAACGAATGGAATTCGTTGCCGCTTGGATGCTCCTCAAATTTCTTGGTGCTCTGCCGCGCCGGGTATCCCGGTGGGTAGCCGCCGGGATAGCTCTCGGGATATTCCAGATCCGGCCGGTGTGGCGGCGGGTAGCCCTGTTCAACCTGCGACTGGCATTTCCGGATTGGCCGGAAGCGCAACGGCGCCGCGTGGTGAGCCGCGTAGTGCGAAATCTCGGCTGGATGGCGGCGGAATTCGCGCATTTTCCGAATTTCTCGAAACAAACCATCGCCGATGCCATCGTTCTGGACGGGTTCGAGAATTTTGCGGCCGCCGAGCGGCGCGGACAGGGCGTGCTTTTTCTCACCGGACATATGGGAGCCTGGGAGCTGATGCCGTTTGCGCATGCGCTCCACGACAAGCCGCTGCATTTTTTAGTGCGGTCCATCGACAACGCCCGCGTGGATGCGCTGGTGAATCACTACCGCTGCCTCTCCGGCAACCGGCCGATCTTGAAGAACCAGTCCGCACGTGCCGTTATGCAGGTACTGCGAAAAGGCGGCGTCGTCGGAATTCTGGCCGACCAGAATACAAAAGTCGAGGAAGCTGTTTTCGTCGATTTTTTTGGCGTGCCGGCAGCTACCAGTTCCGGGATCGCCCGCCTGGCTCTGCGGACCGGCGCCGCGGTTGTGCCGGCGTACGGCTACTGGGACAAATCACTTGGGAAATACCGGCTGCACTACGAACCGGAACTCGAGCTGACGCCTACCGGCGACGAAGAAGCGGACATCCGGGCCTATACGGCGAAATTTAACCAGAGCATTGAGAATTACATTCGCAGATTTCCCGACCAGTGGCTGTGGATGCACCGGCGCTGGCGGAACCGACCACGGGGCGAAAGACCGTTGTATCCCGATGAAATACCGCGTGAAGGGTGAAATATCGCGTCAATGAAAAAGGGAGAAGCCACGATGACGGAAAAAGAAACGGGAATGGCCGTTGGGCCGCACACCGCGGGCGAGTTGGCGCAATATCTTGGCTGCCCCATCGAAGGTGATGCCGAAGTGCAACTTCGCGGCGTGTCCAATCCGGAGAGCGCCGGCCCCGAGGACCTGATCTACGTGGGTTCACCGCGTAATCTGGAGCGCGCCGAGCAATCCGGGGCACGCTGCGTAATTACCTCCAGCGTTTTGCGAATTTCCGGCAAAACGTTGCTGCTCGCCCCGCAACCCAAGTTCGCATTCGCGCGCGCCTCCGCGTGGCTTTCGCCGCCGGCGCCCATCGCGCGGGGAATTCATCCGACAGCGGTGATTTCGCCCGCGGCTTTGCTGGGACCCGGCGTGGGCGTGGGGCCTTTTGCCGTGATCGAAGAGGGCGCAGAGGTTGGTGCAGGAACCGAAATCGGGGCATTTTGTTTTGTGGGACGGAACGCGAAGCTAGGAGTGGGATGCCGGCTCTATCCTCGCGTGACGCTGTACGCCGGCGTCCAGCTTCGCGATCGGGTCATCGTCCATGCGGGCGCGGTGCTCGGAGCCGACGGGTTCGGGTATGTGACCCATGAGGGAAAGCATCTGAAATTCCCGCAGGCCGGAAGTCTGGAGATCGGAGAAGACTCGGAAATCGGAGCTAATGCGACCATCGATCGCGGCTCGCTCGACGTGACGCGGCTGGGCGCGCAGGTGAAAATTGATAATCTCGTGCACATCGCCCACAACGTGCAAATAGGCGACCGCACGCTGATCGCGGCGCAAACTGGTGTGGCGGGGTCCTCCCGGATCGGAAGCGATGTCTTGATTGGAGGGCAAGTCGGTATCGCGGATCATTGCCGGCTGGAGGACGGATGCATCGCCGGAGCGCAAGCCGGAATCCCGACAGGCAAAACGATTCGCAAGGGGCAAACGGTTTGGGGATGTCCCGCTCGGCCGCTCGAGCGGTTTAAGGAACAATATGCGTGGTATGCGAGGCTACCGGCGTTGGCGGAGCGCATTGAAAAATTAGAAGAGGGCAAAAAAAAGAAAAGTGCGGAATGAAAAGCGCGCGAGCCGGCTCGCAGCATTCCTGGCGGCTTCTTTTGCGCCGCTCGCGTGCGCGGCATCTTCCATATTGACCCTCGGTAAGTTCGCGCCGATAATAAGGTGGGTTGTATCCGGTATTATCGGGGGCGGGTGGCGCGCACCATCCGGGGACGCTCTCTGCAGTTGGGAAACCGCGGTGCTGCTGCGCAGTATACGTGTGCCCCTGTCAGCGCAAACCGAGTTCAGCATCTATAGCTGGTTGATGGGCATCTGAGGGAAAATGGCATCGAGCACCAAGCTGGAATTTGAACCTCCGGCAGGCCGGCCTTTTTCGGCCAACCGGACTTTTGCCGAGCGGCTCGCCGAGGCCATCGACCGCGGTGTAAATCACCTATTGTCATTGCAAGCCGAAGAAGGTTATTGGCTCGGCGAGTTAGAGGCCGACACCACTCTGGAATCCGATTACGTTCTTTATCTGCATGTGCTAGGCCGCGCCGATCAACAGCGCGTGGCCAAATTGGCCAATTACGTACGGCGCCGCCAACTCGAGGACGGGGGATGGAATATTTATTTTGGCGGCCCGTCCGAGCTTAACGCCACGGTGAAAGCCTATTTTGCGCTGAAATTGGCGGGAGATTCACCGGAGACCCCGCACATGCAGCGCGCTCGCGTGCGCGTCCATGAACTGGGTGGCCTCGAAGCGACCAATTCCTACACGCGTTTCTATTTGGCGATGGTGGGCGGTGTGGGCTGGGATATGGTGCCGGCCGTTCCGCCGGAGTTGATGCTGCTGCCGAATTGGCTGCCCATCAATATCTACGAAATGTCCTCGTGGACGCGAGGCATTGTGATTCCACTCGCGATTCTCTACGCGCAGAAGCCTTACTGGCCCGTGCCCGCCTACGCTCGCGTCGAGGAGCTTTTTCTCGACCCATCCCGCAAGGCGCTGGCGTTTGCCTGGGACTCGCGTCCCTTTACGTGGCGGAATTTCTTCCTGGCGCTCGACCGCGGATTCAAGCTCTACGAACGCTTGCCGTGGAAGCCGCTGCGGCAGCGCGCTCTACGCCAAGCGCAAGATTGGCTGCTCGAGCACATCGAACGCAGCGACGGCCTGGCGGCGATCTACCCGGCCATGATGAACGCAATTTTCGCTCTCCTGGCTACCGGACATGCGCCCGACGATCCGCTCACCGCCCGCGAAATTGGCGAACTGGCGCGATTCGAAATCGAGGAGCACGACACGATTCGCGTGCAGCCTTGCGTATCCCCGGTTTGGGACACGGCCATCGCGATGGTCGCGCTCGAGGAGGGCGGTCTGCCTCCCGATCATCCGGCGCTGGTACAGGCCGCCGAATGGCTTCTCGCGCAACAGGTACTTGGGCCGGGTGATTGGCAGGTCAAGAATCCGGGCGTGCAGCCGGGTGGTTGGGTTTTCGAGTTTCGCAACGATTTCTATCCCGACGTCGACGATACGGCATTCGTATTAATGGCGTTGCAAAGGGTGAAGTATCCGGACGCCGCGCGCATGGAGTCCGCAGTGCGACGCGGGCTTGACTGGATGCTGTCCATGCAAAATCGGGATGGCGGGTGGGGAGCCTTTGACCGCGACAACACGCGCAAATTCCTCACGCAAATTCCTTTTGCCGATCACAATGCCATGATCGATCCCTCTTCGGCGGACGTTACGGCGCGCGTGCTCGAATGCCTGGGCCGCCATGGGTGGGCCACGACGCATCCGGTAATTGAGCGCGGCATACGATATTTGCTGCGCGAGCAGACCCCGGAAGGTTCGTGGTATGGGCGCTGGGGAGTGAACTACGTTTATGGCACGAGTGGGGTGCTGCGCGCCTTTGAGACCTTCGCGCTCACGGCGCAGGACTATTGTCAGCGTGCGAGAGCCTGGCTGCGCGCGGTGCAAAATGAAGACGGAGGTTTCGGGGAATCGATTGCCTCCTATTGCGATCCGAAATGGATGGGCCAGGGCGCCAGTACGCCTTCCCAAACCGCTTGGGGGCTGATCGGCTTACTCGCTGACTCCGGATATCAGTGTTTTGTCGAAAACGATCGGCCGAAAAAAGAAGGCGACGGCGGGAACGGCCTGGGCAGAGTGGCGGGCGCTGATGGAAATGGCGCGAGCCGTGCATCTGGTCGTGGTACTGGTGACGACTTAGAAGATTCGGCTGTGGCGCGTGCGGTCGCACATTTGGTTGAGCAGCAGAACCCGGACGGTTCCTGGAACGAAAACGAATTCACAGGAACGGGGTTCCCGTGCGTCTTTTATTTGAAATACCACCTGTACCGGAATTGCTTCCCGGTTTACGCGCTGTCGCGCTATCGCAATCTCATGGCGCGCGCGAAGGAATTTCGAGCATTTGAAATCGCGCCCCAGGCGCAACCGAATCAACCGGCAGGCGCGCTCGACACGGCAGGCTGCTACGCAGCGGGCCCTTACGCGGCGGGCCCTCACGCGGGACAGTCGAGCAGATGACCACGCTGGTCACTGGAGCGACCGGCTTCCTGGGAAGCCACGTGGCCCGCTTGCTGGTGCAGCAGGGAACTGCGGTGCGCCTGTTGGTCCGCCCTGCAAGTTCGACGCGCCTGGTGGAGGACTTGCCGGCCGAACGAGCGATCGGAGACTTGCGCGATCCCTCCTCGCTGGCGCGCGCTGTGGCGGGTGTCGAGACCGTCTATCACGTAGCCGCCGATTACCGCCTGTGGGCGCGTAACCCGCAAGAAATTTTCGAATCTAATGTGCGCGGGACTAAAAACTTGCTCGACGCAGCGCGGCTCGCCGGAGTCTCGCGCTTCGTTTATACCAGCACCGTGGCCACCGTCGCGGTACCCAGAAACGGTTCGCTGCCCGATGAAAAAACCGCGACATCGCTGGGGGAAATGATCGGCGAATATAAGCGCTCCAAATGGCTCGCGGAGCAGGAAGCACTGCGTGGCGCTGCAGCGGGGCTTTCCGTCGTGATCGTTAACCCCACCACTCCCGTGGGTCCGGGCGATTCGAAGCCGACGCCCACCGGACGCATTCTGGTGGATTTTCTAAATGGGCGCATGCCGGCTTATGTGGACACCGGCCTGAATTTCGTGCCTGTGGAAGACGCCGCGGCGGGCCATCTGCTCGCGGCGCGTAAGGGAAAGGCGGGGGAGCGGTACATTCTCGGTGGCGAAAATCTGACTCTGAAGGCGGTTTTGGACATATTGTCTCGAATTTCCGGCCGACAGGCGCCGCGAGTGTGCTTGCCTCACGCAGTGGCCTTGGCCGCCGGCTATGCCGACGCTGCGCTATCGGCTCTGTTGCGCCGCGAACCACGAATTCCGCTGGAAGGTGTGCGCATGGCGCGGCACAACATGTTCGTGAATACCGAGAAAGCCCGGCGCGACCTGGGGTTTGCACCTGGACCGGTGGCGGCAGCCCTCGAGCGTGCGATAATCTGGTATGAGGCTCACGGCTACGTCCCAGCTCGTCGCACGGCTGGGGTGGCCGAGGCCCACGCCGCCTGACCAGCGGACGACCATCCGGCTTCCTCAGGCAGTGGACTTGGGAGTCTCAAAGGAACGAATGAAGATCCTCGTTACATTCGCGGTGGCAGCCGAATTCGCAGCTTGGCGGCGGCACCATGATTTTCGTGCCGCCGCCGCTGGACCTTTTCCCCTTTATACGGCGGAAATTGGCGGGTGCACGACGCGGGTGGTGTTGACGGGGGTGGGTGCGGAAATGGCCTCCAAGGCAGCGCGTTGGGCGCTCGAGTCCCCCGCGGATTTATGCGTATCGAGCGGTTTTGCCGGCGGGCTAGGCGCCGGCGTGGCAATTGGCAGTGTGCTGGCCGCGCGGCTAATACGGCGAGCGGAAAAGGATTTGGCGGTGGCCAGCGATGGCGATTTGTTGGAGGCCGCCTGCGATGCCGGGGCGCGGCACGTCGAGCGCTTTCTGACCGCCGAACGGGTGGTGGGCAGCGCAGCCGAGAAAGCGGCGCTCGCCCATGAAGCGGAAGCAGTGGAAATGGAGAGTTACGTGATCCTGGCGGAGGCGGCGCGGCGCGGTGTCCGGGCGGTGGCCGTGCGCGCGACCAGCGACACGTTTGACACCTCCATGCCTTGCTCTTTCGAGCGCACACTCGATGAGCGGGGCCGCATCCGGACCTTGGCGGTGCTCGCGGCAATCGCCCGCCGCCCGCAACAAATTCCAGCGCTGCTTCGCCTGGCGCGGGATTGCCGCATTGCGGCACGCCACTTGGCGGCATTTCTCGACGATTATTTGAGTTTGCTCGAAGTCCGCCTAAGCTTCGCGCAATCCGAGATGGTGAGCGCGCAATGAGCACGGCGCCTATGGCCGGTGAACTTCCGGTGCGTGCAGGCTTGCGCCCCGCCCAGATGCGCGCGGGAGTTTATCACGGAGCCGGAATCGTGGCCGCGGAGTCGGTTCCCGTCCCGCAAATATCCGCCGGCGAAGCCCTTATCCGCGTGGCGGCCTGCGGGATTTGCGGCACCGACATCAAGAAAATCCAGCACGGATTCGTGGCGCCGCCGCAGATTTTTGGGCATGAAGTTGCCGGTACCGTCGTGGCTGTGGGGCCTGGAGTCCGGCGCTGGGATGTGGGTGACCGGGTGGTAAGTTTTCACCACGTTCCGTGCGGGGATTGCTTCTATTGCCGGCAGCGATTGTTCTCGCAATGCCCCGCCTACAAAAAGGTTGGCTTGACCGCGGGCTTTGATCCCAACGGAGGCGGCTTTGCCGAATACGTGCGGGCCATGCCCTGGATTGTCGAACGTGGAATGGTCGAAATCCCGCCGGGGATATCTTTCGAAGAAGCGACCTTCGTCGAACCGGTAAATACCTGTGTCAAGGCCGTCGAAAAAGCGCGGGTCGCCGCAGGCGAAACCGTGCTGGTTATCGGCCAAGGTCCGATCGGGCTTTTGCTCATGATGATTGCCCGGCTCGCTGGAGCCACGGTGCTCACCACCGATCCTATGCCGGAACGGCGGGCGGTAAGCGAGCGCTTGGGGGCTGCGGCGTCTTTCGATTCCGCCGATGTGCGCCTGGCGGATAAGATCCGCATGCGGAGCAACGCACGTGGCGCCGATGTCGTGCTCGTGGCGGTGCCTCTGCCCGCGCTGCTCGCCGAGGCGCTCTCGCTCGCGCGTCCGGGCGGGCGCGTGCTCCTTTTCGCGCAGAACGATCCGCACATGAAAATCGAATTTCCCGCGTCGGCGGTGGGCGTGGAAGAAAAGGAGATTATCGGCAGCTACAGCGCGGCCGTGGATCGCCAAACAGAAGCCTCCAGACTGGTGTTTTCCCGGATTCTGCCGGTGGCCGAGTTGATCACGCACCGGTTTTCCCTCGAGCAATTTGCGGAGGCCTTGTCGCTAGCCGCACGGCCGAAGAGTAACTCACTCAAAGTGGTGATCACGCCTTGATAAAAGCCATTCCCATGGACATGCTCGACTCATTGCCCAAGTTCGAAGCTGACGGCCATATGACCGCCGCGGTGCTTCACGGTAGCGAAGACCTGAAGATCGAGAGCATCGATATCCCGCGCCTGGCGCCTGACGAAGCGCTGGTGCGCGTGAAGGTCGCGCTCACCTGCGGCACCGATNNGTCGCATTGACCTGCGGCACCGACCTCAAGGTATACCAGCGCGGCTACCACGCGCGCATGATCACGCCGCCCGCGGTTTTTGGCCACGAACTCTCCGGCGTCGTCGAGAGCCTGGGAGCGGATGTGAGCGGTACCTTGCGCATCGGCGACCGCGTGGTTCCTTCAAATTCCGCGCCGTGCGGCGTCTGCTTGTTCTGCCGCAAAGGCCGCAGCAACCTGTGCGAGGATCTGCTGTTCAATAACGGCGCGTATGCGGAATATATCCGCATCCCCGGCCGCATCGTGCGCGATAACCTGCTCGAAATTCCGCCGCACGTGTCGTTCGTGGACGCCGCGATGGTCGAACCGCTGGCTTGCGTGCTGCGCGGAATCGATGAGACCGGTATCCGCCCTGGCGACACGACCGTGTTGATAGGCTGCGGCCCCATCGGTTTGAAGTTCATCCGCATGCTGGCCTGCCGCGGGGTCAACGTAATCGCTCTAGGCAAGCGGCCCAGCCAGATAAAGGCCGCGGAGAAGATGGGCGCGCGAGCGGCCTTTGACGTCACCACACTTTCCGACGCCGTACACACTGTCCGGCGGCTTACCGAAGGCGGCCGCGGAGCCGATTCGGTGATCGAAGCGGTCGGATTGCCGGTCACCTGGGAATGGGCTGTACAAATGGTTCGGTGCGGCGGAACCGTCAACTTGTTTGGAGGATGCCCGCGAGGCGCCGAGGTCCATTTCGATCCAACAGCCCTGCACTATTCCGAAATCACCATCAAATCCACATTTCACCACACGCCACGCTTCATTCGCGAGGCGCTCGCCTCCATCGCCAGGGGAGAAATCAGCGCCAACGAATTCGTCAACGCCGAAATCCCGCTGCGCGAACTCCCCTCCATGTTCGAACACATGAAGAATCGCAACGGCGAAATGAAAGTAGCCGTAATCCCGTAACCCGGTAACCGGGCGCAGGCCCTACGAGCCCACGCAATAACGGGTCCGGGCTCTACTGGAGCCCGCGCAATAAAATAATAGTTTCCTGCCTGTGCTCTTTACTCCGGCCGTGATCCGTTAATACGCAAGCCGAATAAACGCCGCGGAATCGCTTGACGCCCGCCTGATAAACCCGCGGAGATCCATCCAAATACGCGTGGGATTATATACTTCACTCCACATGTCGGAATATAATCCCGGCCCGTGAATTGGGATATCTCTCTCGCCGTTTTCGGCTTCCTGGTCCAGTGCACCATCGCCCTATTGGGCCTTAAATTGCTGCACTGGAAACATAAGATGTTGTTCACTAGCCTCGTTATCGTCGGGGCGGTCTTCACGGGAATTTCAGTGAAACGTGGGATTGACGCGTCCAACCGCGTGAATAGCACCCTGGCTAAGATTCAGCAATCGTCCAGTAAAAGCGAACAGGGAATCAGTGATTTGTCGCACCAGTTGACGCCCTTACTAGGCTCCCCTCATTTGGTCAAAATTGAAGCTGTGCACGCAGGGAATTTTAGAATCACCCATCGCTTAGGATGTCACCCGAGCAATGTCGCTGTGCAAATGACCTCACTTGGTTTAATTACTCTTCAATCCCCTAAGGCATACGATGAGACAAGCGTGTATCTCACTGCGTCAGACTCGAAGTTGACGGCGGACCTTCTAATCTGGTGCAAGTGAGTGAATTCCGTATCACGCTGCTGGTTCGGCCTGTTGTGCCGGGTGCCACATCCTTGCGCATTTTGCAAGGGTGGGGTTTTTCTGCAGATATCACCGTGATCCCCACAGCGTTCGCCAATCAACGCACTCAACAGACCCGCTGGCGGTTGGAAGCGCGCGAGGCTGAGCCGTTCGAGGATTTCTAAAGGTCTGTCCTGGGCGGCGTCGATTGGAAGCGCCTTCAGGCGCATGAGGAAACCGTCAATTTGATCGACGGTGATTCGCTTGCCTGGGAAACGGTCGCACATGGTTCCCCCGGTTGCACAGGTTCCCCTGATTATTCTCTTTTAAGATTTACTTGCGGGTATACCGGCGAGGAAAGTCAAGACACCTCAATGGTAGGTAGTGTCCTAATTTGGAAATTCTTGCTCCTCTTCGTACTCCTCATCGGTTTTGAGCAGTTGGGGCAGTGTGCCTTGATACGCGGAGAAGTGAACCATCGAACCTTGGAAGCTACAGAACTTTCCCAAAACCTGCGTTTTGGTCTTCTTGAAGACATCCCGATAAGTAATCCAAACCGTGAGATTATGTGCAGTTCCAGCGTTCGCTTGTTCTTTTGTCAAAGTGATTCCCGTGTCGGCGCGATGTCGGTCGCGGGGAACAAGAGAAATTTCGTCATTGGAGTTAATAATAATGGTAGCGATAGTGGTCGAAATGGTTGCCAACGTGAGGGGGTAAGCAGTTGTATTTACAACATCAAATTTGATGTCATAAGCGATATCGCCGTTTTCCAAGAGACGACAGGATGCCTCCCAATTCTCAGTTTCCACCCACTGCTGAATTGCGATTTCTTGAAGTTTTATTTGTCTGGCCATACTGTCCGCTTGGCGTTTAATGATATCGAGAGACTGCAACGCGGCATAGATACCAGCAATTCCAATAAGGACCAAGAGCAGCGTTGGCAGGTTTGTGGCACTAAGAAGGGGGCAGAAGTATCCATTCGGTTCGCAGGCGGCTGCTATTGCCTGCTGTTCGGATGCCTGCTGGTATACGGAAATATTTCCGGACAGTCTTTCAAGCTGCGCTTGCGCCGTATATTCGGCCTTACACTGATTGGCTTGGGATTGGCAGCGTTTCTCTTCCCACCCTATTATGAGGGCGATTGCGAGAATAGCGGCGATCAGCCAATACCATTTTCTAATCCGTTTCATACCGGAAATACTGTACCACAGAAATATCTCTTGACAAGTCATAATTATTGGGGTACAGTAATGGGCATAGGAGATACGCAAATGCCTAATGTCCTGCCGATGGAAAAGCAAGTAGCAGTCATAAGTGCACTAGCCGAGGGTTCCGGCATTCGGCAGATCGAACGCATTACTGGCGTTCACCGGGATACGATCATGCGGTTAGGCGTGCGTGTCGGCCAGGGCTGCGCTGACCTATTAGATCGCAAGATGCGCAATCTGACGTGCGAGCATTTGCAGTTCGATGAGATATGGGGCTTTATCGGCAAGAAAGAGCGGCACTGCACCGTAGACGATGATCCGAAAATTGGCGATGCGTGGACGTTCTGCGCCATAGACTCCGATACCAAACTGGTTCCTGCATTCAAAGTGGGCAAGCGCGACAGCATGACCGCGAATGCCTTTGTACGCGACGTGGCTTCGCGGGTTAACAATCGCGTGCAAATCTCTAGCGATGCTCTCAGGGCCTACGTAGAAGCCGTAGAGCAAGCCTTCGGGGCCAACGTGGACTTCGCTCAGATCGTAAAGACCTATGTCCACGATGAATCGCAGAATACGGAGCGCAAATACAGCGCCGCAGAGTTCGTTATCGAAGAAAAGAAGTCGATCAGTGGCTTCCCAGACATGGCGTTGGCTTCTACGAGCCACGTAGAACGGCTAAACGGCACGACGCGCCTTCACATGCGCCGCCTAACCCGACTGACCTACGCTTTCAGCAAAAAGCGTGAGAACTGTTAGGCAGCCGTCGCGATCCGCTTCGCATATACAATCTCGTAAAACGGCACGAGAGAAGGCGAAAAGAATGAGGGATTCTTCGCTCCGCTCAGAGGCTGTGACTTTTTTGATTTCTCGCAAAAAGCGACGCTGAAAACAACGGGCTTAGATGCGAAAAAATCGTCATATCGCAATAAAGTCACATCCTCTAAGACTGACGTTCTATCTATCGCGCCAGGACAGGTTCGGATTTGATCGAGCTGGTAAAATAGAACATGCTCGAATTTCGCATCGCGAACAGTGATCGCCCTCAGACGAGCCGGAATCGCTCTCCAATCCGACGCTGCCTAAATCCAGCGGAATCACATACTTGTAAAAGGAGCAAAAAGAACTCCCATGGAATCACATCGTTACAAAAAACATAGGGGGGCGGGGGCAGTAACCACCGAGTTAACCCCGGCCGCAAAGCCCACCCCATGCGAGCCCGAAGCCGCCGACGAGGCCGCCCTCTGCCAGCACCTAGACGCCCGAGGCCATCGCTGCCGCATGCTCTCTGCGCCTGACGGCGGCGAACTCTGCGCCTACCACGCGCAGCGCCTTTCCCGATCCACGCCTGCCAATGACGTTTTAACCGCCGAGCTGCTTTCCTCCATTGATGACTTCAGCACCGCCGCCAGCGTCAACCAGTTCCTCGGCAACCTCACCAAGCAGCTTGTGCGCAAGCGCATCCAGCGCCGCGATGCTATAGCTTTGGCCTATCTGTCGCAATTGCTGCTCAACAGCCTCTCCGCCATGAGCCGCGAGGAGTCCCAAACCCAGCGCGAAGAAGCCCAGCAGCCTCTCGAAATCATCTGGGACAACTTCCCGCAACGCCGCGTCGAAAATCGCCTCGAAAGTCGTGTCCTGGGCGACGCCACCACGATGGCTGATCCCCCCGTTGTGGCACGCCCCGAAAACGCAATATAAGGGGAACGCGGTATAGGAACGAGGGCTCAACCATATGCACGAAAAGGACACACCATCGATGTCACCCGAGACCAATAAGGCTCTTGTTCGCCGCTTTTACGAAGAGATTGACAAGGGCAATCTAGCCGTGCTGGACGAGTTGGTGGCTGCGGATTACCTCGACCACAATCCCCCTCCGTTTCCAGGTTTGCCCCCTGGACGCGAGGGATTGAAGCACGCCTTTAAGATCTTCTGGGATGCGACTCCCGGATATCACCGCATTGAAGATCAGATCGCGGAAGGGGATAAGGTGGTGACGCGCCTCACTTCGTTTGGAAAACACGAAGGTGACCTCCCCGGCGCGCCCAAAACCGGCAATGACTTAAAGATGACCTCGATAACGATCCACCGTATCGCAGGCGGCCAGCTCGTTGAGAAGTGGGCAGAGAAAGATGTGCTCGGGTTTTTGCAGCAAATTGGTGTGATGTCCCCGCCCGGACATCCGGGCCCTTGATCAAGTCACCGTCGGGGCATCCAATTTTATATGTATATTTTAGGACCCAGCGATCATCCATACTAGTGCTAGGAAAGTGAAATAGGTTGTTTATGCCCATGGCGCTTCCACAGCTTCCTTTGCGCGATTTGCTCGGCCGGCCACTCGAGAGCCTGCGTGTCTCGGTCACCGACCGCTGCAACCTGCGCTGCGTCTACTGCATGCCGGAAAAGGATTACGTCTGGCTGCCGCGCGAGGAACTACTCACCTTTGAAGAATTGACGCGCCTCGTGGGAGTTTTCACCGACTTGGGCGTCGACCGCGTGCGGCTCACCGGCGGCGAGCCTCTACTTCGCCAGCATCTTCACCGCCTGGTAAAAATGCTGGCCGCGAACCCGCGCATCCGCGATCTCGCGCTCACCACCAATGGCGTCCTGCTTGCCGATCAGGCCGCGGCGCTCAAAAACGCCGGCCTGCACCGCGTAACCCTAAGTTTGGACACGCTGCGCCCCGAGCGTTTTCTCGCCATGTCGCAGCGTGACGAGCATGCCCGCGTCCTTGCGGGATTCGCTGCCGCGCAAAGCGCCGGCTTTACCGGCACCAAACTCGACGCGGTGATCGTTCGCGGAGTGAATGATGACGAGCTCGCCGAGCTCATCGAGTTTGGCCGCGCCCACGCCGCCGAAGTGCGCTTCATCGAATACATGGACGTTGGCGGCGCCACCCAGTGGACGGGCGCCAAAGTGTTTTCGCGCGATGAGATGTTGGCGCGGCTCGAGGCGCGCTTCGGAAAAATCGCGCCCGTCATCGAAGAAAGCTCCGCGCCCGCGTCGCGCTTCACGCTGCCCGACGGCACCGTCTTCGGCATCATCGCTTCCACCACCGCGCCGTTTTGCCAAAGCTGCAATCGCAGCCGCGTCACTGCCGACGGCATGTGGTTCCGCTGCCTCTACGCCACCACCGGCACCGATCTCCGCAAGATTCTGCGCGCAGATGCTTCACAAGGGGCCGCCCAAGTCCCCGGCAAGGGGAGCTTAGGGAAACTTGACGCCGCCCAGGTCCCCGGCGAGGGCAGCTTGAGGATAAATGACGCCGCCCAGGTTCGCGACTCGCGCTGCGAGTACGGTGAAAAAACGGACAGCCTGCGGAAAATAACCGCCGCCGACGCACAACTCGCCCGCGTAATCGAACACGCCTGGCGCGGCCGCGAAGACCGTGGCGCCGAACAGCGCCACGCCGAACGTTTTCGCGGCGCCTT
>PLJR01000200.1 GCA_003140295.1 Acidobacteriota bacterium | reverse complement strand
TTTTACCATGCGGCTCAAGCGGGGCGCTGAAAGTTTGCGTGACGAGCGCCGGGGCGCAAAGGACCAGAACTTGCGCGAGTGGCTGTATGCCGCGTAGAACTTGCATCTCCACCTGTCGGTTTAACAAATGCGTCATTTCTCGGTACGTGTTGCTTTTCAGGATTACGGAGGGCCGGGGGCAAAATCAGAATTCTCGNNAAAGCCCCGCGACAGTGGCGCTAACGTCGCGGCTGAAGCCGCGACCTACAAAGCTTCGAAAAAAGACAAGGCCGGAGAAGAGTGGCGGCCTGAGGTTATCACTCGCCCATGCTTACCGATTGCAGGGCGGGCATTTGACGCAGCGAGATTGCGTCGCGGTATTCGAGGAGGTTAACTGCTCCGCTGTCACCACCTATGAGTTGGACGATTATTCCGGTTCTGCCGCTGCCTAGATCAAGGACGTTGAGAAGCTTGGGAGGTTGGCCGCCGTCGGACACTATGAATGTGTCGGCTGCCAGGATGTGGAGCTTGGGCAACGGAGCAATCCAGGCGGCGAGAGCATAAACTGGCTTGCCTTGCGGCTCTGGTGCTGACCTCCATTCCGCGCGGGCGTAGTACCGCACACTGCCATTGGCAATGGTGAAACGTTGCACGGAGAAAGCTAACGGGACTTTCTGCGCCTCGCGAGCGGCTTCATTATCGCGCGGGCTCCAAGTAGAGCCCGCACCCGTCGCTTCCGTTTTCAGGCTTTCGCGGAGGAGCGCGGCAATTCGGGTTTGAACGTCGAATCGGAGGGGCTCGTCCCTGAGACTGGCAAATGCCTTGGGCACCGGCTTGCGCTTTGCAGCGTCGGCTTTTGTTTCTTGATGGTGGCGAACCGCGTAGTACCCATGGGAGAGAAGGAGAGGGTCGCGGCCCTCCACAGTGCCCAGAGCGCCGATATAGGAATCGTTGCCGACTTGCTCGTCGGTTTCGCAAGCGACCAGGGTGGTCAGCTTGATCGTGGCGACTGCGGCATCGCCCTCCAGCAAATCGTAACGGTCGCCTATGGCGAAGCGCTCCGTCGCGGGGCCATTCTCGAAGCTGGCGACGAAGCCTGCGGGAGGTTCGACGGGGCTAAAGAAT
The DNA here is from genome assembly GCA_003140295.1 of Acidobacteriota bacterium. Taxonomy (GTDB): domain Bacteria; phylum Acidobacteriota; class Terriglobia; order Acidiferrales; family UBA7541; genus Palsa-189. Next base: position 7,280 of record PLJR01000200.1, on the reverse strand, counting down.
CCGGGTACTACCGGCTCGGGGAGGCGGCGGGAGGTCGAGGGGAGGGCGCCGTTAAATTTGACCGCGTCAAAATACACGATGACGCGGTTGCCGTCGTAACGGCCCGCAAGCCAAAAGCGCTCGGGCTTGGCCTGAGCCCGAGCGGGAACGTAGTGCGGCGCTGAAAGTGCGAGCGTGAAGGGCAGCAGGCGCAGGAGAACGAGTTTGTAGTTGCCGGCGTGCATGGTCGGACGGTACTTGATAGTCAGAAGGTAGCATAAGCAACGGAGCGTCAGGGGCTTCAAAGCCCCGCGACAGTGGCGCTAACGTCGCGGGTGGCGCGCTAACGTCGCGGCCGAAGCCGCGACCTACAAACCTTGTGGAGAAGACGTGCGGAGCGAAGGTGCCGGCGAGTGGGGTAGGGGAATAGGAAAGAGACTTGGGGTCGCCGTCGCAATGCGACGGATGACCCAAGCTACAATTTCGTGTTTCGCGCATTGGGTTTCGATTGAGGTACTCTGCCGGTGCCGGACGGGCAGGCGGCGGTAATGTCGCGGGCTGGAGCCGCGACCTAGAACCTTCGGACTAAAGGCAAAAACCCGACACGCCAGGATGGCGTGTGGGGCACGCCGCGCGCTGGCCGCGCGCCATTCTAAATAAAGACCAGAGCTCCGGTTTTGTTACTGGGCGGCGAAACTGCATGTAACTTCGAAACTTGGTGGTACCGCCGCGGCACGACGGTGGCGCGTGCAGGGGCAGTGTATTTGGCGAGCCTGTGTTATTGTTCGGGCAAGCGCACACCAGCGATCATTGACGATACGGAGGAGCTGACGATGGGGAACCGAGGGAATCGGGATAATCGCAGGCGAGAAATAAAGAAGCCGAAGAAGGCGGTGGACAAGGGAGCGACGCCGCCGAAACGCACGACGCCGTGGACGCCTGCGAGCCCGGCCCCGAACGCTCCTGAGCGCGAGGGCGCAACAAACTAAGTTAGATGCGGCCGAAACGCATGACGCGGTGGACGCGTGCTGATGCGGCACCGAGCGTTTCCGAGCGTGCGGGCGCAACACGGTGGTAGATGCCGCTATGAGAAACAGGCTGGGGGCCTCATACTGGGGGCAGAGGTTAATCTCATGGTGCGAGTGGCCAGCGAGCGTGAAAGCAACATAGAAGAATTGACGGACCGGCGGCGGCCTTTGTTTGCGCGGCTGCAGAGTGATCCGAACGCGACTTATTTGGCTATCGAAATCAAGGCGATTGACGATCAGATCGCGGAATGCAATCGGCAGATTCAAGAGGATAGAAAGAAAGCGAAAGGCAATAAGATTTAAGAAGTGACGGCGAACGGCTGCGGGTAAAATTTACCCAATATTGCTCACCTTTTTCGTACACTAATTTTCCAATTTAGTTCGGGCTCCCGTCCGATGGACGCCTTCTCGTGAAGGTGTTAATTGGAACGGGTAGGCCATGGCCCGGAGGCGATTAGCCGATGCTAAATTGCGAAAAACCTGCCCGGTATTTCATTGCCAATGATGCTCGCCGGTCGATCGAACCTGCGCCGGACGGCAAGATATGCGGGGCTCCGCAGCGGGCGGTGGCGAGAGAGGTCGTAGGTTATTACTTGTGCGCGGAATGCGCGGCTTCGCTGGGCGTTTACGCGCGAGCATCCTCGCACTGACGACTGCGCGGAAGCGATCCGGGCATTGCGAGGCGATGTTCAGTTGTTACCGGGCGTTTGTCGGCTCTCGTGCCTGGGCACGAACTCGTTTGAAAAATGACGTGTGGTGGCCCGGTGTACGTAGCGTCAGGGGCTAAAGCCCCGTGCGGGCGGCGGCGTTTATGTCGCGGCTGAAGCCGCGACCTACAAAGATCCTCGTCGGTGTGGATGGTAAACTGCCGCCGAAGGCACGACCCGCAACGATTCTTGTCGCTGTGCGATGTAAACTGCCGTCGAAGCCCGCGACCTACAAAGATCCTCGTTCGTTGTGGGTTGTAAACTGCCACTGAAGGCACGACCGCCGACAAAGATCCTTGTCGCTGCGGGTTGTAAACTGCCGCCGAAGCTGCGACCTACAACGATCCTTGTCGCTGTGCGATGTAAACTGCCATCGAAGCTGCGGCCTACAACGATCCGTTGCCGCCGTGGGTTGTAGATTGCCACCGAAGCCGCGACCCACAGAATCCCTGTCGCAGTGAGTTGTAAGCGTCTGAGCAATGATTACAACCTGAGTCAGGGTGCCGGCTTTGTCGCGAGGCGGCCGTCGAGGCCGAGGTCGGCGGCGATGCTGCGCATGGCGGTGATGCAGAAGGCGATGTGCTCGGCGAGGGGGATGCCGAGTTCTTGCGCGCCCCGGAGGAGATCTTCGCGGCTGACGCCGCGGGCGAAGGGCTTGTCCTTCATTTTGCGCTGCACCGAATCGGGCTCGACCTCGAAGATGGACTTGCCTGGCTTCACCAGGGAGCAGGCGGTGAGGAAGCCGGCCATCTCATCGCAGGCGAACAGGGTGCGATCGAGCGGGGAGGTGCGCGGCACTGCGGTGTAATCGGCGTGCGCGAGGATGGCGTGAATCATTTCTTCCGGGAGGGCGCGCTCGCGCAGCAACGCCGCGCCGGAGGAGGGATGGCCTTCGGTGGGGTGATGCTCCTGATTGGGCCAGCGCTCGTAATCGAAATCGTGCAGGAGCGCGGTGAGGCCCCAGAGATCTTCATCAGCGGCGGCTTTGCGGGCGTAGGCGCGGACGCAGGCTTCTACGGCGAGGGCATGCTTGCGCAAATTTTCGTTGGCGGTGTATTCGCAGAGCAAGGTCCAGGCGGCGTCGCGGGTGATCATGAGGGGTTGGGTGGGGCGTGGTGGTCGTCTTCTTGTCTTACGTCTTTACGTCTTCCGTCTTCTTGTTGTGCCTCAACTATTTCGGCGCTACGTCTCATCCGGTTCGGCGTTACGCGTCTTGATTTCGTCTCGGCTATTTTGGAGTTTCGCCTCATCGCGTTTGGTACGCAATACTTAACTATGAGGGGTCCAAGTAGAGCCCGGACACGTTTATTACGCGAGGTCCGGGTAGAGCCCGCAGCCGTGATTGCGGTGTGGCGTCTTGTAGGTTCGGCCACGCTGATTCGAATGGGGACGCGAATGGGCATTTTAACGTAAATACGGGTGGTTATTGCGGTGATTGTGGTTCGGTGGCCCCGGCAGATACGACGGAAATTGGCGTGGGCGACGGAAGCAGGTATCGAGGTCGCGCCGCGCGGCGGCGTACATTTGTAGAAACAGCTTGACAAGGGGTCCGCGTACGCGCACTATCCGTGGCGCGCCGGTTTCTGCCTTCCCCTCCGAACGACTCGATTCTCCTATCCCAGCGGGATTAGCCCAATGAGGAGCTCCCCGTGGCGGAAAATAGCACCATTAGCAGCAACGGAACCAAAGACTCGGCTGATCTAGATCGCGAAGTAATCCGCTGCAAGGTTTGCGGGCTGGTGCAATACCGCACCCATGCGGGGAATTGCCGCCGCTGCCTGCGCCTGATGCCGCCGAAGGTGGAATTTTTGATTCCGCCGCCGGTACCGGTGGAGGCTCCCAGCGACGAGCGCCAGCTATTTGAAAAGTGGCCGAATCGGGAAACGGTGGAAAACATCGGCCAGCGAATTCGCCAATTGCGGGAATCGCGCACGATGACGCAGAGCCAACTGCAGTCGAGGTCAAAAGTTTCGCGTTCGTACTTATCGCGAATCGAGAGTGGACAGATGACGCCGAGCCTCGGCACGCTGGAGAAAATTTCCGAGGCGCTGGGGGTGGGGCTGAACCGCTTCTTCATTCCCGAATCGAATGGCGAGGCGCTGCTGGAGGATCCGTTCATACAGGGGCTGCGGCCGTTTTTGCGGCAGCTGGACTGGGAACAGTGGCAGTCGATACTGAAGAGGCTGCAGGCGATCAGCGATCACGTCTCGACGGGCGGGCAGATGCGGACCATGCCGCCGCCGGTGCCGGCGGGAGCGGCGCCGATGGTGCGGCGAGTGATTCAGTCGGCGGTGATGGGGCGGCGTTAGAAAAGCTGGGATTTTTTGCGGCGGCGTTAGGAGAGCGGTGTTGCCGCTGGCGTCGTTCGCGAAAAGCGCACAGCCAGGATGGCTGTGCTACTAAATGCCACCTTGCGTTTGAATGGGCAATTGGTATAGCAGAATTAGACTGCCGGCGGTTTTGAGTTACGGTGAATGTAACGTTTGTAACGTACGGAACGTCGGCGCACAGCCAGGAATGGCTGTGCTACTGGAGGCGCGGCAGCAGCAGCGCTGCGAGGGCGGCAGTTTTGCGCAATGCCGTGGCGGAATCCGATCGGGTTTAGCTTCTGATTTGCTGGCGGAGGATTGACGGGCTCTCAGGGTGAGAAATCCTGAGGGCCTTTTTTATTGTGCGCGTTGGGCTCGGAGTGATTTGCCCGTTGCCGGTTATTCAGGAGAGCGTATTGTTGAGGCTTTGACGATAGAATCTCCGGCGGATGTGGAGGGTGAGATGACCGACCTGCGGTATCCCATTGGCAAATTCTCGACCGAGGGCGTGGCGCTTGCGGCGGAGCGCGCGCATTTTATCGCGCAGATTGAGCAAGCCCCGGCAGAACTGCGCGCAGCGGTGCAGGGACTGTCTGCCGAACAACTTGACACGGCGTACCGTCCTGACGGCTGGACGGTGCGGCAGGTGGTGCATCATGTTCCCGACAGCCACATGAATAGCTTTATCCGGTGCAAACTGGCGCTGACCGAAGAGGAGCCCACGATCAAGCCGTACGATGAGGATTCGTGGGCGAGACTGGGCGACGTGCGAAATACGGCTGTCGAGGTTTCCCTTAATCTGCTGGAGAACCTGCATCAGAGGTGGGTGGTGCTGCTGCGGTCGCTGCGCGATGAGGACTGGTCGCGGAACTTTCGGCATCCGGAACTGGGATTGATGAGCCTGGAGAAGAATTTGGCGCTTTACGCGTGGCACGGGCGCCATCACGTGGCGCATATCACGGGGCTGCGGGAACGCATGGGGTGGAATTAGGGTTACGTGGCGGCGTGCGGAAAGAAACGGTTGCAGCCCGATTTTCGATAGAGCGGCTTACTTGTTGAGACTGGGCGCGAAATCTTTAATAAGCTGGGATCGTAGTTGTATTATTCGGGCTTGCGTGGCCGGTCCCCTGATTGAGGGCGGAGATTGAGGGCCGAAGTAAGGGCAGAAAGTGAGGGGAATAAATGGCAACACATAAGAGTTCAAGCACGGCAGCGCGGCGCCAAAGCGCGACTCCTTTTTCCGATGCGGTGGTTATACGGCGAGCCAAACCGCAGGACGCCCAAGCCTGCGGCACTATCTGCTATGAGGCGTTTACGCAGATCAATGTTCGTCATGGATTCCCGTCTGACTTTCCAAATGTTGATGCCGCGATCGGTGTGCTGTCCATGATGTTCTCGCACCCTGGATTCTATTGCGTGGTAGCCGAGTTTGGCGGCAAGGTCGCGGGAAGTAATTGCCTGGATGAGCGCTCGCCCATTGCGGGGGTCGGTCCCATCACCGTCAACGTTGAGATTCAGAACCAAAGAATCGGCCGCGCGTTGATGCAGGCGGTGCTGGACCGCGCCACGGAGAAAAAATTCCCGGGAGTGAGGCTTTTGCAGGCAGCTTTCCACAATCGTTCGCTTTCGCTGTACGCGAAGCTGGGCTTCGATGTGCGCGAGTTCGTGTCGGTGATGCAAGGGCCGCCAATCAGCCAATCGATGAGCGGGGCGATGAGCGGGTATCAAGTGAGGACTGCTTCGGAAGGTGACGTCGAATCATGCAATTCGTTGTGCCAGGCGGTGCACGGCCACGAGCGCGGCGGTGAATTGATCGATGCGATCAAGCAAGGCACGGCCGTGGTGGCGGAGCACGACGGCCGCATTACCGCATACGCAACCTCCATCGGATTCTTTGGGCACGCGGTGGGCAGGACCAATTATGACCTGCAGGCCCTGCTCGCCAGCGCTCCCGCGTTTCTTGGTCCCGGCATTCTGGTGCCGCCCCGGAATGCCGGGCTGTTTCGCTGGTGCCTGGAAAATGGCTTGAAGGTGATCGAGCCGATGACGCTGATGACCCTGGGCTTGTACAACGAGCCTACCGGGGCATATCTTCCGTCCATACTGTACTAGTTCAGTCATCGGTTGGGCGCGGCGGATTCACCAGTAGCCGATCAGGCGGCCGGCGCTGATGGCGGTGAGCCAGCAGAAGAGCGAGAGGCCACCGAATACGGTGAGCTGGAATTGTTCGCGGGAAGAAAGATCGCGGAGCTTGTGTTGCTTCCAGGCCGGCAGGAGGTTCAGCGCGATGACATTGAGGATGCCCAGGCCGATGGCGGGGAATTTGATGTAGATGAAGGGATTGCCGATGTATTCAGTGGCTCTGGTCGCCAGGAGGCACGCGCCACTGAGCGCGGCGACAGTGAAGCCCGTGGCGGCAATAGGCACTGTGGGCCCGCTGATGTCACGAAGTGGAATTGTTCGCCGAAAACCGAGCAGGCGCAGGTCGAGAACCAGGACGGAACCAAACAGGGAGGCCACGCCCAGGATATGGACGAGGTTCACAACGCCGTAGGCCCAGACCCCGTGTTCGCGCATGGCGTGGCCGAGCGACGAGAACTGCAGCCACGCCATGAACTTGTATAACAGTCCGAGCCTGCCTTACTTGCGATTGGGATACACGTCGAAGGTCTTGCCGTTCCAGGTCACGCGTTCGCACTTCATTTCGAGGCGGTTTTGGTCGCGATTGCGATTACCGTGGACGGTGACCGTGGCCCCTACTGGGATGATGCCTTCCTTCAGGCCCGCGCGTTGGGTGGCGGGTGGCGGCGCCAAGGTGATGTCCCAGACCTTGTTATCGACGCGGAGTTTCATCGTGGCGTGAGGCCCGGAAAGGCTGACGCCTTGTTCGACAATCCCGGTAAGGTCGGACTCCTGATCGACGTTGCCGCCCCAGCCGTGATGGGCGGAAACGGGAACTGCTGAAAACGCGAGCACCACGAGAGCAACGTAAAGAGATAGTTTTGAGATCATCGCTTCCTCCTACTTTTACTTCTCTACGAATAACCACCGCGGTTAATAGAATCTCCCACCTGCGAGCCTACGGCGAACTGCTAGGAGGCATTCTATACCTAATGTTAGTCCGGTGTTGCCTCTGGTGGATTTGAAAAAGGTCAGGCTGAAAACGGGCTCAAACGGTGAGAAACGGCAGGGGCTCGACACAAGCCTCGGGTCTCCGGCACAGAACGCCGGACGACCCGAGCTACAGGGGCCCAGGG
>PLJR01000079.1:213-3744 GCA_003140295.1 Acidobacteriota bacterium | reverse complement strand
TCGCTGGTTACGCGGCTGATCAGGTCGCCCGTGCGGGCCTCATCGTGTTGGGAGAGCGAGAGCCTGTGGATGTGGTGATAGAGGGTCCGCCGCAGATCATGAGTCACCCATTGCCCTACGCTCGTGGTCAGGTATTTTTCGCTGTAGGTGCTGACGGCGCCAATTAAAGCGATGATGGCCACGGCAAAAACCGCAACATTGAGGATGGCGAGCTGACTGGTACCGGCCACACGGTGCACGATCGAGGCCAGCCAATCGGGCATGTGCTTGGACTGCAATACATAGTCGAGGACGATCTTCAGAGGCCAGGGCTCCATCAGATCGGCGGAAGTTTCTCCCAGAACGGCAATGAGCGCCAAACTGATGGCCGGCCAGTAGGGACGCAACAGGTGAGACAGACGCAGGCGGCGTGCGCCCCGAACTGTTGGTTCCTTGACCGTGGTGGCGACGGTGGTGGACATGTTTCTTCGAAAGGTAGACGCGATTGTTCGAGCTAAGCCTTGTCCCTGTTGCCTGAATTCTAGCCTACCGCAACTCCACAAGCGCTTGCATTCATTGCAGGCATGTTCATAAGCCTGCAAATCATCCCGGCTTTACGACGCGCAAGCTCTTCTAAGATATTCACTAGACAGGAGAAATCGTCAGCAGAAGGTCCTTGGCTTCCACGCGCTCATTGGCCGTCACCAATACGCGTGTGATGCGGCCCGCGATGGGCGCGGAGAGGTTTGACTGCATTTTCATGGCGTCGAGGACCAGCAGCTTGTCGCCTTGTTTTACGACCTGCTCGACGTGCACGGCGATGCGCGTTATTACGCCTGAGGCGGGGGCGGCGACATGGCCGGGGTCTGAGGGATCGGCCTTGGGATGTGTTCGGGCGGTCGCTTTCAGCGCCTGGTCGCGTATGCGCACCTCGCGCGATTGCCCGTTCAATTCAAAAAATAACGTGCGGGTGCCGTCGGGATGCGGCACGCCGGCCGTAAGAAACTTGATGATCAAGGACTTTCCCGATTCTATCTCGACGCTGATCTCTTCATCGGGACGCAGGCCATAGAAAAACGCCGGCGTGGGAAGCACGCTCACATCCGCAAACGTCCTGCGAAAGGCGGCGTATTTCGCAAAGACTTCGGGGTATAGCAAAAAGCTGAGCAGTTCGTCGCGAGTGACGCCGCGCCCAATTTTCTTCTCCAGCGCCTGCTGGGCGGCGCGGAAGTCGACTGGTTTGAGATTGCCCCCCGGTCGGCCGCGTTTGGGTTTCGCTCCCCGTAAAATGATGCGCTGCAGCTTAGGCGGCCACCCTCCGAGAGGCGTTCCCAGAGCGCCTGCGAACATTTCCACGACCGAAGTTGGAAACGCCAGGCTGTTGTGCTCGTCGAGGCCCAGAAGGTCGTCGGGCTTCATATCGCTGGCCATCAGGAAAAGGGCCATGTCGCCGACCACTTTGCTTGATGGAGTGACCTTGACGATGTCACCAAATAAGCGATTCACAGCGCTATAGGTCCGTTCGACTTCACGCCAACGATGACCGAAACCCATGGCCGCAGCTTGTTCGCGCAAGTTCGTGTACTGGCCGCCTGGTATTTCGTGCTCGTAAAGATGCGCGGAGCCGTATTTTGGACCCGAGTCGAACGGCAGATACCAAGTGCGCACGGCCTCCCAGTAGTCGGAGCAATCATTGAGAGCGTCGAGATCGAGGCCCGTATCGCGCGGCGTGCGGAGCAAGGCGGCCACCAGCGAATTCAAATTTGGCTGGCTGGTTCCCCCACTCATCGCCGCCACGGCGGCGTCCGCGACATCAGCGCTCGCGCCGGCGGCCATCAGGATGGAAGCCGCGCTCACGCCGCTGGTGTCGTGCGTGTGGAAATGAATTGGCATCGCAACTTCGTGGCGCAAGGCCTGCACAAGCTCGCGAGCGGCATACGGTTTGCACAGGCCGGCCATGTCTTTGATCGCCAGAAAATGCGCGCCCATTTTTTCGAGTTGCTTCGCGAGTTCGATGTAGTAGCGAAGCGTGTACTTGGGACGTCCTGGATCGAGAACATCGCCCGTATAGCAAATCGCCGCTTCGCAAACAGCTCCGGTGTTGAGAACGGCGTCCATCGCTACGCGCATGTTCGCGATGGAATTGAGGGAGTCGAAGATGCGGAAAATGTCAATTCCCTGCGCGTGGGCTTCGCGCACGAATTGCACGATTACATTATCCGGATAGGAGGTGTACCCAACCGCGTTTGCGCCGCGCAGCAGCATCTGAAAGCAAACGTTGGGGATGCGCCGGCGCAGTTGGCGAAGCCGCTCCCAGGGATCTTCATGAAGAAAGCGCAGTGAAACATCAAAGGTCGCGCCGCCCCACATCTCCAAACTGAAAAGATTTGGCAGCCGCTGGGAGATGACGTCAGCAGTGGCCAGAAGATCCTGCGTGCGCACGCGAGTGGCCAGCAAAGACTGGTGAGCATCGCGAAAGGTCGTATCCGTGATCAGCAGGCGTTTTTGCCGCCGCGCCCACGCGGCGAATCCGGCCGGGCCCAGCTTTTGCAAAAGCTGCCGCGTGCCCGGAACAGACGGCGCATCCCCGGGCGAGAGCAGCGGCGCAGGCTCGCAAGTCTCCGGCTTCCTTTTGTCTTTTACTTCGGGGTTGCCGTTAAGTATGACCTCTCCCAAATATGACAATAGTTTCGTCGCGCGATCACCGCCTCGCGGCAGGCGAAACAATTCGGGCGAATCGTCGAGAAAAGCAGTGGTGACCTCACCCGACTGAAACCGCGGATGATTGACCACGTTTTCGAGGAACGGAATATTCGTTTTTACGCCGCGAATGCGGAATTCGCGCAGCGCACGATCCATTCGGCGGCAAGCGCCACGAAGGGTGGAATCCCACGAAGTAACCTTCACCAGCAAAGAGTCGTAATAGGGCTCAAGGGACGCCCCGGCATAAGCCGTGCCGCCGTCGAGGCGAATGCCAAAGCCCGCGGGGGAACGGTACGTCGTAATTTTGCCGTAATCGGGCGCGAATTGATTTTCAGGATCTTCAGTCGTAACGCGGCACTGCAACGCCGCGCCGTTAAGCAGTACACCCGCCTGCCGAGGCAAGGCTAAAACCGGGCCGTGCAGTTCATGTCCCTGAGCCACGAAGATCTGAGCGCGAACCAAGTCGATGCCCGTGACCATTTCCGTGACGGTATGCTCGACCTGGATACGCGGATTCACTTCGATGAAGTACCACTGCTGCGAATCGACATCTAAGAGAAACTCGACCGTGCCTGCATTGCGGTAATTTACGGCGCTGGCAATACGCACCGCGGCATCGCATAGCGCCCTGCGCAGAGCCGGTTGCAGATTCTCCGCGGGAGCGACCTCGACCACTTTTTGGTGGCGGCGCTGCACGGAGCAATCGCGCTCCCACAGGTGCAGGGTGTTCCCATGATTGTCGGCGAGGATTTGCACTTCAATGTGCCGAGCGCGGCGCAGATATTTTTCGAGGAAAACCGAAGCATCGCCAAAGGCCGACAGCGCCTCGTTCTGCGCCTCCTCCAGGCG
>PLJR01000079.1:0-149 GCA_003140295.1 Acidobacteriota bacterium | reverse complement strand
CCCGCCGATGCGGCCACCTTCCGAGCCGCGGTCTTGTCGCCCAGCAGTTCGAGCAATTCCGGAGTGGGACCGATAAAGGTGACTCCGGCGTCGCGGCAAGCCCTTGCAAACGCAGGATTTTCCGATAGAAACCCGTACCCCGGATGGAT
>PLJR01000142.1 GCA_003140295.1 Acidobacteriota bacterium | reverse complement strand
CCGCCACCGTTTTGGCGTCCGCAGAAGGCTCATACACAGTTACGTCCACCGCGTTTTTGCCGGGAGTCAACGGCTGGTGGAACATCACGCCTCGGTAAACGGCGCGAATCAGCATGGGACCCTGCCCTATCGCCGAGTTATCGATTTTGTAGTTTCCCTGCGCGTCCGTTTTGGTGTTCGCTACCGGCTGCATCCCGCCCTGCAACTGAATCAGTATGACGTCCACTCCCGGGGCCGGCTTCCCACTGGTGCCGTTCCGTACCACGCCGGTGACGGTTCCCGCCGCAGCCCCAGCCGCGGCCAGTAAGATAAACAAGCACGACGCCATTGCGCGTCGCGTGCCGGCAGCAAACCAGCTGCAATGCAAGCGCGGACCGCAGCGCGGCAGTAGCGAGCGCGACTGGCTTTTTTTCAAAAATGATTTCCGCAAGGAGTCTTCTCTATCCACGCAACTTAGACGGAGCCGCCACCGCCGGAGTAACACCCGCCGCGGAGCCGCCCGGCGGTACAGCTGGCCCGCGCACGTTGGGATCGCGCCGCGGCAGGCGAGCCTCGTTGCCCGTCACCGTCTCGATCTCCGCCAGCACCAGCGCCGCCTCCGATTCGAGCGTCTGCCTCATTTGCTCGTAATCCTGCTCGGCGAATTTTCCCGTCCGGTACTCGAACTTGAGGTCGCGCAAATTTTCATAAATCGTATCCCGGCGCTCCAGCAACTGATCGAGATGCGAGCGGTGCGGCGCCGAATCGGAGGCATCCGGCTGTATAAAGAAAACGAAAATCATGGTCGCCGCCGTCAGCGCCACGCAGGCGGTCAGGACCAGCGCATCGATATTTGGCGGAACGTCGGCGAAAATCGTCATCTCAATTCCCTGCCGCTTTGCAGTCCTTGCTCATCATAAATTTTGCGCATCATTGGTTTCGGTGATGATCACTTTAATTAATCACTGGTTTGCCGGTCGATCTCGCGGTGCGCCCTCGCCAGTATTTCCGGCGAAATTGCGGGCCGTGCAGCGCCGGCCGCCACCGGCCGGTGCCGCCAGTAGCGGATAAAACCCACTACCACTGCCAGTCCCAGAGCAAACGCGATCCCCGGTATCATCCACGCCAGCATGTTGAATCCGCGCGCCGGCGGCTCAGCCAGGATCTTTTCCCCATACTCGTCTACAAATCCCTGCAGTATCGCCCCGTCGGATGCTCCTGCAGAGAGGCGCGTATTCAGTTCCGCCAGCTCTTTCTTCGCGACATCACACGGACCAGTGAAAGGAGCGCCCGGATGGCTGCATTGCCCGGCGACATCGCCGCAGCCGCAATTGCACATGAGCTTGTTCCCGAGCGCCTTCGCGCGGTCGGCGCTCTGCCCCTGCAACATGCCGGTGCCGAGTGTCACCGCAACGCCCAGCGCCAGAACCGACCCGAGTTGCAAGAGCCGCTTCAACGAACGCACCAATGTCCCCCGCAAATCTGCCGCGCGGAAATCAGTCATGGCCGCCATACTTGTCCCTGTCTGGAGGCACCCGCGCGGGCACCGCCATCCCCGCGGAAGCCGGTTCGGCCACCGCGCGCAGCGCCAACACCGGCTGCTGATTGGGCACCAGCGCCAGCAGCGTGCCCAGCGCCACAATCGCGCCACCCAGCCAAATCCATTTCACCAGCGGATTCAGATAGGCGTGAATCACCGGCTGTTGCGTGTCGGGACTTCTCCCCGCATACACGACGTAAAGGTCTTCCTTGAGCGTCGAGTAGATCGCCACCATCGTTCCGGATTCGGCATTCGCGGGATAATAACGCCGCTCGGGATACAGCATGATCACCTGGCGCCCGTCGCGGTCGACAGCCACCGTGGCGCGTTCGACCTGATAGTTGCCGTCCTGCGGCGCATCAAAATTTTGATTCGTAAGATGGTAGGGCCCGATCTGCATCGTCGCGCCCACCGGCATCTCCATCTGCTTGTCTTGATTGAACGCGGTCCCCGAAATACCCAGGAAGATCAGCACGATGCCGAAATGCACCACGTAGCCGCCATAGCGCCGCGTATTGCGCATCGTTAGCTGCGCGACGCTCGAAAAAATGTTCGCTCCCGTGCGCGCCGCAATCACCCGCGCGCCTCGATAAAATTCCAGCAAAATCGTCAGCGTCACGAACACCGACAGGATCACGCACACCGTAACGTAGAAGTTGCGCAGGCCCATCGCAATAGCCACTCCGCCTGTGATCGCCCCTACCAGCAGCGGCCCGCCAAAATTACGCCGCAGGCTGCTCATCGACGTTTTGCGCCACGCCAGCAGCGGCCCGATTCCCGTCAGGAACAGTAAAAACAAGCCGATCGGCAAATTCACCTTGTTAAAAAATGGCGCCCCCACGCTGATCTTCGTCCCGCGCACCCATTCCGAAAGCACCGGGAACAGCGTCCCCGAAATTACCGCGATGCAGGCCACCAGCAGGATCAGGTTATTGAACAGGAAGCTCGATTCGCGCGACACCAGCGAGTCCAGCGTATTGTCGCTGCGTAGATAATCCCGGTTGCGCCAGAACGCCGCGACGCATACCACGAACACCAGGCCGATAAATCCCAAAAACCACGGTCCGATGCTCGATTGCGCGAACGCATGCACCGAACTCACGACGCCGCTGCGCGTCAGAAACGTCCCGAAAATCGTCAGCAGAAACGTTGTGAACACCAGCCACACATTCCACACCTTCATCATGCCGCGCTTTTCCTGCATCAT
>PLJR01000350.1:47218-54444 GCA_003140295.1 Acidobacteriota bacterium | reverse complement strand
GCAAACCCACGAAAAAAACAAAATCTGGACCAAAGGCTAAATCGGGAAAAAGCGAAATTCGTTTCCTTCACAAATCCACGTGCACGTCTTGCCGCCAGGCGCGCGGATTTCTCGAGAAGCGAGGCGCGCAACTCGCTCTGCGCGACCTCGGCAAGGAACGAATGACCGTGGAAGAACTCGATGAGCTGATCGGGGCGCGCGACTACCAAAAATTTCTTAATACCCGCAACGAAATTTATCGCCAGCGCAAGATGGGGCAGAATCCTCCAACGCGGACCGAAGCCCTGCGGCTTATGGCCGCGGAACCAAATCTGATCCGCAGGCCGGTGGTGATTTGCGGGGACCGCATCGTACTGGGCTTCGATCCTGAAGCACTGGCGGAGATTGCGGGTTAGGGAGACGCCCGAATGACGGGAACGGAATTCGTCGCGCAATTGATAGCCGAAAATGAGGAGTTGCTGGCCAGGATTGATGCGCCTGCGGAAAGCAGGCCTTCGGAGCGATCCGACCCGCAAAGCTTTGATACACTCGCTACCCTCATGAAAATGGCGCTAAAGAACGAAATGGAAGCGGCTGAGATCGCGGCCGAATGGGTGGCCACAACCCCGGAGCTTGATGCGAAGGTGGCGCTGGCGTGCCATGCCGGCGATGAAGCGCGCCACTACGAACTCGTGGAAGCGCAAGCCCGCTCAATGGCCATACAGCTCGACGGTTTCCATCCGCTCGATCCACCAAGTCCGGTGCTGAGTTACCTGCGAACATTGAACAGCACGGTCGAACGGGTCGCGGCGGCGCTGGTGGCGCGAGAGGCTATGGGCGGCCGCCGCAACGCACAGTTCCTCGCATTTCTGGAACAGGCGGGTCATGGGGAGTTAGCGGCTGTTTACCGGGAGGTTATCAATCCCGACGAGGACCGCCATCATCGCAATGGCTGCGCGCTGCTCGCACGCCTCGCGACGACTGCCGCGGCGCAGGAAGCGGCTCGCCGCGCAGCTCGTGGCTTGCTCGAAACCGGAGACCGCGTTCGCACTGCGGCTTTGCGGCAGACCGGTGCTTCGGTGATTCCGGGCTGTTAGGGAGGCTTACGCAATGCCTGTGTTCTGCAATGAAATAGCGAGTGCCCGCACGGGACTGCGAGGCGCGGGCTCTGCTATGATCTTCCACTCATGAGCCTGGCCGACAAAATCGTTCTGCAGCAGGGCGATCTCACTGAGATGGATACCGATGCCATCGTCAACGCCGCGAATAACGATCTACAGCTCGGCGGGGGCTTGGCGGGCGTTATCCGCAGAAAATGCGGAGATTCCGTGCAGCGGGAGTGTAATGAAATCGGCGCCATACCCGTTGGCGGGGCCGCCATAACCACCGCCGGAAAAATCCGGGCGCGGCATATCATTCATGCGGCCAGCATGCAGCTTGGAGGTCACACCACCACGCGCGCCTTGCGCACCGCGACGGCGCACTCCCTGCGCATCGCGTCGGAGAGGAGACTTCGTACTTTGGCTTTTCCCGCGATCGGGACGGGGATTGGCGGGTTTCCGCTATCGGAATGCGCCGCCATCATGCTCGAGGAAACCGTGAGGCACCTGAAGGGGCCGACCACGCTCGAGAGAATTTATTTCGTGCTTTTTGATGCGAAGGCGCTGGGCGCCTTCGAAAAGGTGATGGCCGAGATGAAGGAGCGCGGTGAGCTCGATGCAGGAGAGCCAGTCGCGGCTTCATCCTGAAACGTGGACGATTTGTTGCTCCGGCAACGTTTTTGCGCCACCAGCGTAGCGCGTATGGCCTCTGATCGATCTCCGGTTATCCCTGTGAACGAATTTCTCGAGAAAGTCCAGCGCGAACTGGTGCGTTACGAGCATCCCCTATTTGATTTTGACGCGCATGCCGCGGCTGATGGCGTCGAAGTTGAGATCCGGTTTAAGCCCGCGGGTGTCGACGTGCATACCTACCAGTTTTTGCTCCAGCCCCGCGAAATTGAAAATAAGCAATTTCCATGGGCATTCCAGCGACAACTTTACGACTGCCTGCACGATTACGTAATTGAGATGTTTACCTGCAATCCTCAGCGGCAAGACACATGAAGGCCCGCCCGGCACCGGAGGTGGCCGCCCATCGTCCGCCGACGCCCTTGCAGTTACAGCTCGCCGAGCGCATGCGGGCGCACGGCCCGATACCATTTGCCGATTTCATGCGCGAATGCCTGTATCACCCCGAATTTGGTTACTACAGCCGCCCCGAAGCACGGCATTTCGGCGACTATTACACCAGCGTGGACGTTCATCCAATTTTTGGCCGCCTGTTGGCGCGGCAGCTTGCGGAGATGTGGCACGCGCTCGATTGCCCCACCGAGTTCTTGGTTGTGGAGGCCGGCGCCGGGACCGGCCGGCTGGCCGCCCACGTCCTCGATTTTGCTGTGCGGGCGCTTCCTGACTTCTATCAGGCGTTGTGCTACGTGGCCGTCGAGCAATCGCCGGCGCGTCGACACGCGCACGCTGAGAGACTTGAAGCGCATGTTTCCCGTGGACGCGCGATTTCCGCGGCGGAGCTTCCGCGGGAAATCCCCGAAGGATGCATTCTGTCGAATGAGCTCTTCGACGCGCTTCCCGTACATCGGGTATTGTGCAGGAAAGGCACCTTGCACGAAATGTTCGTCGGTCTGCGCGCGAGCGGCCCGGGCGATGACGTTGTGGAAGGCTTCCCTGGCAGCGCGATGCAATCCGCGGAATTGGAGGAGCGGCCCGGCCCCCTCAGCTCACCGGAGATCGAGGAATATTTTCTCGAGCAGGGGATCACATTGTGCGAAGGCCAGTTCGCCGAGGCCGGCTTGGAGGCCTGCCGCCGGTTTCTGGATACGGGTCGGCGCCTGGGCCACGGCTTTTTTCTCACCATAGATTACGGGTACGAAGCTCAAGAGCTCTACAGCGAGCGGCACCTCCGCGGCACGCTCCTGGCCTACTCGCGGCATCGGGTAAGCGAGAATTTTCTGGACGCTCCCGGTGAGCAAGATTTGACGGCTCACGTCAACTTCACAGCGCTCGACGTCTGGGGTGGCCGCGCGGGGCTGGCCCGCACGGGATGCGTGTCGCAAATGGCCTTTCTCGTCGGTCTGGGCCGGGCGAACGAATTTGCGGATTTATACGCGCCCGACGCCAGCGAAGTCGAGAAAATTCGCGCACGATTGCTTCTCAAAACGCTGCTTCATCCCGAGGGAATGGGGGGAACTTTTCAGGTTTGCGTACACCATAAGGGAATCACTGCGCCGCGGCTTACGGGCCTGCAAGGGATTTAGAAGACGATCAAATCTCCAGATAATAGGAGGCGTGGCGCGAGCTAGGCGTGGGTTTGTTCGATGGTGATCACGACTTTGACGAACCCTCGGTAAAGGGCTGGTTCAGATATTTCTTGGCTTCCGCTTGCGCCCCGCCCGTGTCGTCATTCGTCTGTTGCGCCTTGCTGTACTCATTGACGGCGCGAGTGCGTTCGCCCGCGACGTCGTAGATCTTTCCCAGGTAAATGTGCGACCAGACCTCGACCCATTTGTAACTCGGGTCGAGATCGCCATCAAGCGCATCGCGAAAGGCAGTGGCCGCGGCGGAGTAGTTCTTCTGATAGAAAAAAGCTTCGCCCGTCCGGAATTCGGCGAGCGAATTGTTTTTCTGCAAGTCCAGGGCCTGCGAGTATTGCTGGACGGCATCGTAGTAGCGGCCCTGTTCGGCAGAAGCTTCGCCGCGCGCGATAATCGCGCGTATGTGGAGGCGCGCGCTCGATTTAAGAATGTAATTGTGCGGGTCGAGGATGATGCCGTCGGCCTTCGGGCGGCCGAACACATCCACATCGAAACTCGATTCGGTTCCGCTTACCTCAATGGTCTTGTACTCCGGATTTCCCTCCGTCTGCACTTCGATTTCCACCGGCATATGGAAAAAATCGAGGTTTTGTTTCAACTTGCCCACAATCTTGAAGCCCTTTTGGGTTCTGTAAATGGTGTAATTGAGCGAAAATTCAGGTACTCCCGTCGAATTGAGCCATTGGGCGAAAAACGGCCGAAGATTCACGGCTCCCTCAGCGGAATCGCTCGAGGCTGCGGTGGCACTCGGCGACGAATCACCGGAACCTGTGGAGTTTCTCAGCACGAATCCCCCGGTTGGCGAATCTCCCGCAGCCTTGTTGCTGACTTTTGCCGCACGATCCACCGCCATCTTTTCAAAATCCGCGAGCGAGACGGTCTTGCCAGAGAATTGCGTGGAGAAATCGCGCAGGAGCGAAAAGAATGCCGTGTCGCCCATCTGCTCGCGGAGCATGTGAAACACCATCGCGCCTTTATTGACGACGACCGAGGTGTAATCGGCCGAAAAAGGCGGAATGCGTCCGGCTTCGGCGATGGGAGCGCTGCCTTCATACATCAGCGAGCCGACGGCGAAATCCTCGAGCGCCTTATTCATCGCTTCTTTGTTTTCCGCCTGCTCGACATAAAGCGCTTCCGAATAGCGCGCCAGCCCGTCGGTCAGCCACACCGACGAGGGTTCGGCAGCCATCACCTGATGGCCCCACCATTGCGCGGCCACAAGATTTGAGAGCAATCGGGTATTTACAGACGCCGACCATTGCCGCTGGCTCACGAGCAGGAAGCCCGGCGCAGAAAAGCTTGGAAGCGAGCCGTCAGGGAACTGGGCGACGCTTAGGTCACGCTGCGCGAGCGGCCCGAACTGATCCGAGAAGGCCACGGCGATGCGCGCCGCAGCTTCGCCGTAGGCCGTTGCCGCGGCGGCTGCACCGGCCGGCGCATACACGGAAATATTCAACCCCTCGGCCTTAACGGGATAAAGTTGCAGCGCACCAGCCACGAAGGTTCCCGCAGCCTCCGGTTGTACGGTGCGGAACGTGTATACCGTGCGCGACCCGCCCGCGCCGGAGGATGGCGTGCCGGTCGATGGCAAAGAAGCCCGACCAGTGGCCGTTGTCGGAATTGCCGCTGAGACTGACGCGGGCGCTGTCGGTGCGCTGGGTCTGTTAGGCGCGGCTTTGCCATTCTTGTAAGCGATGACCGGTGGGCCCGCGGTTTCGCCGGCCGGGTTCCTATTGCCCAGCATGGGAGCGCTTGGTGCGGAGTCCGCAGCGCTTGAAATCAGCGCGCCTGGAGCGGCAGCGCCCGACGCTTCCTGTGCGCCGGTGCCCGCAACGGCGAAGTTTTGCGGCACATCGATATGGAAAACCGCCGCGTAGCGGTTGGATGGGTAATCGGTCAGGGGAAACCAGCGAGCCGGCAACAAAAGGTAAGCGCCGGTGTTGCCAATCCAAGCCAGGCGAACGCCACGCACCGGGCTGGCGTCTTCATTGGCGAGGGGGCCCGCATATGTAAATGTGAGCTTAACTTTTTGCCCTACCGGGACAGAATCGTTCAAGTTTACACGCACCAGCAGCGGGTCACCGTCTCCACGGTTGAATGCCAGGGGCCGTCCGGAGGCGTCCCGCACATCGGTAATTCGCAGGTTGGGATGGAGTTCGGACTCGACGGTGCTCGAAGGCTCGCGGGCTTCAAATTCGACGGTCGCTTTGGCACTAATCGTCTGATCCGCGGGTGAAAGCGAGGCGTAAACGTCGTATGAGACTGCGCGGAATCCGAGATGCCGCTCGGGCTGCACTGCGCTTTGCGGGCGCCCAGGCCCCTGAGCTGCCACTACGCAGCAAATTAAGAGCAGCGCCCCACCGCAGGCCGTTGCGTGGCGGAAGAATCGTGGGCGGGCGTATTTAGCGCGCACGAAGCTGTTTGGACCGGAGTGTTTTGCCTTCGCGCGAACCATGTTCATCGGCGCCACGCTCGCACCAAACTTGTCCTGCCTTGTGGATATATCCAATGCATTTNNCCAATTTTGAAGTCCAACGCCTACCCAACCTGCCGGGCTGTTTGCTCCAGTCAGCCCTCGATCATACCGCCGATAATGCCGGCCGCCCGTTCAATGGCCCCCGGAGGTCCCAGACGCTCGCGCACGAGCGCCAAGTTGTTCCGCATCTCCGCCCGCGCTTCCGCTGACCCGAGCAGACGCTTAGCCTCCTGCGCGACGCGCTCCGGAGTGAAATCGTCCTGAATGAGCTCCGGGACTACGCGCTTGCCAGCAATTAAATTCACCATCGCGAAAAAGGGAGTCCGCACCAACCGCCGAGCGACCCATGCGGTGGTCGCCGCGACGCGGTAGATGACCACCATGGGTACGCCGATCAGCGCGGCCTCGACGGTGGCCGTGCCGCTCGAAACAATGGCCAGGTCTGCGGCGGCCAAAGTGTTGTAAGTATCATTTTCAATCACTGATATGGTTACGTCGGGACGGGAAACGAGATGCGCGCCGATTTGCGGCCGGCCCAGCCCCGCAGCCAGAGGTAGCACGAACTGCCGGCGGCTTCCACTCTCCGCACTCTTCAGCCGGGCGGCGGATTCGATCAAGCGTGGCATGTGCTGGGCGAGTTCTCCCGGCCGGCTACCGGGCAATAAAGCGATTATGGGTCGCGCCGGATCGCCATCGAGACCATGCTTTGTTGCGAATTCGGCTCGCGATAGCGTCGCGCGTACTTCGCCAACGAGAGGGTGCCCGATCCAGTCAACCGGAACGCCGGCGCGCCGGTAAAACTCCACCTCGAACGGAAAAATGCACAAGCCGCGAATAAACCTGCGGCGCACCAAATTTACGCGGCGCGGCCGCCAGGCCCAGAATTGCGGGCAGATGAAATAAATATTGCGCACACCCTTGCGCTTGAGGGCCCGCGACAAGTGCAGGTGAAAGCCGGGGAAATCGGTAAGGATCGCAAAAGGGGGCCGTCGCCGTCGCGTTTCGGCCATTAAACGGCGCCACGCACGGTTTAGGGCCGGCATTTTGCGCGCGACTTCGGTCAGCCCGACCAGCGAGACTTCCGAGCAATCAACGACAGTCTCGACGCCGGCTTCGCGCATTCGTGGTCCGCCCATGCCGAAGAGGCGCACGTCGCGGCGCGCGTGCAGCGCACTTGCCAGCCGCGCGGCATACATGTCGCCGGAAGCTTCTCCGGCGGAAATCAACAGCTCNNGTCTTCGTCGCGCTGGTTACGGTCGTGGCCTCCCTCGCACTACTGGGCGAAAAAAAGAGTGAACGGGATAGCCTCGGGGGCAACGACCGTTCCTGAGCTAGCCCAGTCTGCAAAAGCGCGCAGGCAGGAGTGCCTGCGCTACTGGAGGTGCCATTAAGTATTACGGA